>NZ_JBFPJR010000064.1:0-6488 GCF_040838215.1 Nocardioides eburneus
GGGCACCACGCCCGGCGTCGTCGCGATCGCCTCGATCAGGCCCGGCCGGGTCTCCGCCGGCTGGAGGTAGGAGACGCCGCCCGCCGACCAGTGCGTGAAGGCGATGTGGGTGCCCTTCGGCCAGTCGAGCGTGGGCTTGCGGCCCTTGGTGGTCTCGGTCTCGTCGGCCTTCGTCCACGGGACGGCGATGAACTTGCGGCGGAAGTCGGTGGTGCCCTCGAACTTCTTGCCGATGGCGCGGATCTCGTTGAGCTCCGCGCCGCTCACGGTGTCGTCGTACCACAGCAGCGTGTAGCCGTGCTCGAGGTTGTGGACGAGCGCCTCGAGCTCGGGACGGTCCTCGGCGGTGTAGAACTTGCGACCCATGGCGACCGGGGCGACGTTGGCCTCGTTCCAGTGCGGGCCGAAGGCCGGCGGCGCGGTCGTGTAGATCTGCTGCTGGCCGGTCGGGATGTGCTGCTGGTTGCCGTCGGCCTTGATCTCGACGATCTTCTGGCAGCCGGCGGCCGAGGGGCTGTCGCCGATGTCCTGGAGCAGCTCGCTGTTGTAGGCGCTGGTCTGGATCGCGTCCTTGATCGGGTGGAACGCCGCGATGCCGACGATGATGAGGGCGACGGCCACGCAGACGGCGATGATCGCCATCCCGCGGGCACGCTCGGCGCCCCGCTGCTTCTTGCGGATGTCGTCGATGACCGCACGGCGGTCGGACTTGGCAGACTTCTTGGCCACGGTCGGCGTTCCTCGGGATCTAGCGCCAGAGTGCTGGGCCCTGGGTCGGGGCGGGGACGGGTCGCGCAGAGTCTACGCACGGCGGCGCGGGAACCACGAAGGTCTAGAAGACCTGCGGCCGGACCGTGACCGTGTCGCGCTCGTCGTGCGGGTCGGCGGCGTCGATCTGCCAGCCGTGCGCATAGGTCAGGACGCCGAGGAGCCGCCGGTCGACGCCCCGCACGCGCAGCCCGTCACCGACGCGCTCCGTGGTGGCGCCGGTGACCTCGGCGATCGCCGCGGCCAGCTCCTCCGCGACAGCGGGCGCTCCGAACGGTGCCTGGTCGCCGGGCTCCGCCTTCAGCGCACGGACGACGGCCTCCCGGGCGCCGTACCCGAAGAAGTCCTGTCCCTCGCCCCGGATGAGGAGCCCCGCCCCGGCCCCGTCGTCGCCGGGCGGCAGCACGAGGTCGGCCCGCCCGCGTACGACGGCGAACGGCCGCGCGGCCAGCTTGCCCTGCGCGAGCTCGGCGGCCCCCGCCAGCTCGTCGGCGACCGCGGGGGCCGTGACGACCAGGCTGTTGCCATAGCTGTCCTCGCGGCCGGCGAAGCTCTGCAGCACCTGCACGCCGGCCGCCCCGATCGCCAGGTCGGTCTGGCCGTCGCGCCAGGCGCGTCCGGCGGTGTCGGTGACGAGCACGCCGACGTTGGCGCCGGTGCGCTCGCGCAGGGCGGCGCGCAGCACGCGGGCCGAGCCGTCGGGATCGAGAGGATGCAGGACGACGCAGCCCGCGTCGACGTTGGAGGCGTCGATGCCGGCCGCGGCCATGGTGAGGCCGAGGCGGTTGCGCACGATCGCCGTCCGCCCGCGCCGGGCGACGACCCGGCGGGTCTCGTCCGCCAGCACGTCGTCACGGGTGCCCTCGCGCACCTGGCCCTCGGCCTTGCTGACGACCTTGCTCGTCACCGCCACGACGTCGCCGTCGGCGAGCGTCCACCCGTTGCGGTCGAGCGCCGTCAGGAGCAGCGCCGTCAGGTCGTCGCCCTTGCGGACCTCGGGCACGCCGTCGGGGGCGAGGACCGTGAGGGCCCCGCCGGGGCCGTCGGGCTCGGTCATCGCGCGACCAGCTCGATCGCGGCCGCCGCCATCGCGGCGGTGGCCTCGTCGGACGACATCCACAGGGGTACGCCGGCGGCTCGGAGCCCCGCGGACCGCAGCGTGTCCACGGCGTCGGCGTCGCGCTCGTCGACGAGCCAGCCGTCGAGGACGCCGCCGCCGCTGCGCGCGCCGTAGTGGAGCCCGACGCCAGCGGCCGTCGCGTCGACGCCGATGGAGGCGAGCATCTGCTCCGCCATCCCGCGGACGTGATGGCCGCCGATGATGGGGGAGATGCCGACGACCGGGGCGGACGCGGCGCGGACGACCTCGCGGATCCCGGGGACCCCGAGGACGGTGCCGACGGAGACCACCGGGTTGGACGGCGGGAGGATCACCAGGTCGGCGCCGCTGATGGCGTCCACGACCCCCGGGCCGGCCGTGGCCTCGTCGAGGCCGACGAAGACGAGCTGCTCGGCCGGGACCCCGGCACGCAGCCGGACCCAGTACTCCTGGAAGTGGACGACTCGGAGCCCGCTGGGGGAGTCGGGATCCTTGACCGCGACGTGCGTCTCCACGCGGTCGTCGGTCATCGGCAGCACCCGGACGCGGTCGCCGTGGACGGGAGTCAGCCACCGGCGGCACAGCGCCTCGGTGACCTGGGAGAGCGGGAAGCCGGCCTCGAGCATCTGGGTCCGCACGAGATGGGTCGCGATGTCGCGGTCGCCCAGCCCGAACCAGGTGTTCGGGACGCCGTACGCCTCGAGCTCGTCCTTGATGCTCCAGGTCTCCTCGGTGCGGCCCCAGCCGCGCTCGTGGTCGAGGCCGTGGCCGAGGGTGTACATGACGGTGTCGAGGTCGGGGCAGACCTTGAGCCCGTGGATCCACAGGTCGTCGGCCGTGTTGGCGATGACCGTCACCTGGGCGTCGGGCGCGACTCCGGGCAGCGTGCCGGCCTGGATGCCGTGCAGGAGACCGGCGATGAACCTGGCTCCGCCGTGCCCGCCGGAGAGGACCGTGATGGTGCGCATGGCCCCATCCTCTCAGGTGACCTCCAGACAGGCGTGTTACAGGTCTGCGCATAGCAGAAGCCGGGCTTGACTTGAGGTTGCGACAGGCATGTAATTCCACCAGTGTCGTTTTCCCGTGAAGCCGGTCGGGTACCTCCCCGACGAAGCGAGGGGTGATCGGTCGGTTCGGGGGATCACGAACACCAACTGCAAGGGTCGAAAGGGCGAAAGACGATGCGAGAACTGTTTCTCCTCGAGCCTGGCGCCGACGATGGGGGCTGGCAGGAGCGTGCGCTGTGCGCACAGACGGATCCGGAGGCGTTCTTCCCTGAGAAGGGGGGATCGACCCGGGAGGCGAAGAAGGTGTGTCTGACCTGCGAGGTGCGTGACGAATGCCTCGAGTCGGCACTCATGAACGATGAGCGCTTCGGCATCTGGGGCGGTCTCTCCGAGAGGGAGCGCCGCAAGCTGAAGAAGCGCGCAGTCTGATGTAGCAGGACCCGGGCCCCACCGCCCGGGTCTGCTGCTTTTCCGGGCGGCACCGGCTCCCCGTTAGGGTTGCCGATCGTGCATCCCACGGTCGCGCTCGTCCTCGTCAGCCACGACGGCGCCGGCTGGCTGCCCACCGTGATCGACGGCGTCCGGGCCCAGCAGGCGCCGATCGCTCGCGTCGTCGCCGTCGACACCGGCAGCAAGGACGAGAGCCCCGAGCTGCTGGAGGCGGCCTTCGGCACGGTCACCCGGGTGTCCGGCCGGACCACCTTCCCGCAGGCCATCGACCTCGCGCTCGAGGCGCTCGGCGACGGTCCCGACGCACCGGACTGGGTCTGGCTGCTCCACGACGACTCGACGCCGGACCCGGGCGCCCTGGCGGCGCTGCTCGCCTGCGCCGAGGATCACCCGGAGGCCGACGTACTCGGCCCCAAACTGCGGGAATGGCCCTCGCTGCGGCGCCTGCTCGAGCTCGGCGTGACGATCTCGGGCACCGGCCGGCGCGAGACCGGGCTGGAACGCGCCGAGTACGACCAGGGCCAGCACGACCAGGTCAAGCAGGTCCTCGCGGTCAACACCGCGGGCATGCTCGTACGCCGCCGGCTGCTCCGGGACCTCGACGGCCTCGACAAGGCGCTGCCGATGTTCGGCAATGACATCGACTTCGGGTGGCGGGCGGCGAACGCCGGCCACACCACACTCGTGGTCCCCGAGGCCGTCGTCTTCCACGCCGAGGCCGCGCACCGCGGCGTACGCCGGACACCCCTGACCGGGCGGCATACCCACTATCAGGAGCGCCGCGCCGCGCTCTACACGCTGCTCGCCAACGTCTCCGGACGCCGGTTGCCGTTCACCCTCGTGCGGCTCGCGCTGGGGACCCTCCTGCGGATGATCGGCTTCCTGTGCGTGCGCGAGGTCGGCACGGCGCTCGATGAGCTCGCCGCCCTGCTCAACGTCTGCGCCAAGCCGGGCGCGGTGCGAGCGGGACGGCGGGCCCGCGCAGGCCGGCAGAGCGCCGCGCCGGAGCGCGTCCGCGCGCTCCTGCCGCCGGCGTGGCTGCCCTACCGGCACGGGCTCGACTTCGTCAGCGACGTGACCAGCGCACTCACCAATCAGGCCGCCGATGTCGCCGAACGGCGTCGGATCGCCAAGGCCGAGGCCGACCCCGCGTCCTTCGCCGCCCGCCGCCAGGCTGCGCTCGAGCCGCAGGACGAGGACGACATCCCTGAGGAGAACGGCTGGGTCGTCCGGTTCTTCACGAACCCGGTGGCCGTCCTGGTGACCCTCGTCGGCCTCCTCGGCATCATCGGCGCGCGCGCCGGCTTCGGCGCGGTGGCCGGCGGCGGGCTCTCCCCGGTCCCGGACGGCGCGACCGACTGGTGGGGTCTCCACCTGGAGTCGTGGCATGCTCTCGGCCTCGGGACCGCGGTCCCCGCGCCGCCGTACGTCCTGCCCCTGGCGCTGCTCGCGACCGTCCTCTTCGGCCACACCGGCCTCGCGGTCACCGTCGTGATGGTCCTCGCGTTCCCGATCGCGCTCGGCGGCGCGTGGCGCCTGCTGCGGGTCGTGGGACGGCTCATCAGCCACCGGGGCGCGCCACGCTGGCTGATCCTGTGGGGCGCCACGGCGTACGCGTTGGTCCCCGCGGTGAGCGGCGCCTGGGGCGACGGTCGGCTCGGTCCGGTCGTCGCGGGCGCGCTTCTCCCGTGGATGGTCCACGCCGCTCTCGGGTTCGCCGATCCGGAGGCCGACCGGCGCTGGCGGGCGGCCTGGCGTGCCGGTCTCCTTCTCGCCGTCGTCACCGCCTTCGCGCCGTCGGCCTGGCTGGTCGCGCTGGTCCTCGGCGTCGTCGTGCTGCTGCTCGCGTTCCGGGTCGTCCCCGGCTCGATGCGGGACCGCGACGTGTGGGGTCCGCCCGCCGCGGCGCTCGGCGTGCCCCCCGTCCTTCTGCTCCCGTGGTGGCTGCCCGCCCTCGTCCACGGTGCCGGCGCGGCTCTCCTGCTCGACCCCGGTCGCCTGCCGGCCCCGGTCGCCGACGGTGGTGACCTGCTCCTCGGGCGCCTCGAGGACGCTCATCTGCTCGGCGCGCCGTGGTGGCTCGGTCTCGCGCTGCCGCTGCTGGCGGTCCTCGCGCTCATCCCGGTCCGCACCCGCATCCCCGTCCTGGTCTGCTGGATCGCCGGCGTCGTCACGGTCGTCGTCGCCATGGTGCTGTCCTGGCTGCCCCTCCACCTCGCCGCGGGTACGACGGCGGCCGGGCCGGCCTTCCCGCTGGTCGCCGTGCAGGGCGCTGCCGTGGTCGCGGTCGCGCTCGGGGTCCAGGGTGCGCTGCTCGACGGCCTCACCGGTTGGCGGCGTCCCGTGGGCGTTCTCGCCGTGGTGGTCGGTCTCGTCGGTGCGGTCGGGGGGCTCGGCTGGTTCGTGGTCGACGGAAGCGGGTCGCTCACCAGCGACACGGGTCCCCTCGCCCACGAGGGGGTGCCGTCGTACATGCTCGACACCGCGACCCACCGCCCGGCGGAGGGCGTGCTCGTCCTGCGCGGCAGCGTCGCGGACGGTCTCCGCTACACCGTCCTGCGCGGCGACGGGGTCACCCTGGGCACGGACGAGATCACCGCCGCCACCCCGGTGGACACCGACTTCAACGGTCTCGTCGGCCGGCTCACGTCCGCGCCCGGTGCCGACGTGCTGGATGCACTGGCCCGCCACGGCATCGAGTACGTCGTCATGCCGAGCCCGGCCGACCACGCCGTCGCCGAGGGCATCGACGCCAGCGGTGGCGTGACCCAGGCGAGCACCACCGACCGGTCGACCCGGGCCTGGCAGCTCGACACCGCGCCGACCGGCGACGACCTCGACGGCCACCGGTCGTGGCTCCGGATCCTGCTGCTGGTGGTCCAGCTCGCCGGTGTGGTGGTGGTCGCCGTGCTCTGCGGACCGACGTTGGAGAGGAAGCGAACGAGATGAGCGAGCGTCAGCGAGCGACCATCGAAAATCTCGTGCGGCCGCGTCCGTACTCTGTCGTTCTCCTGACGGAGGGGGCCGCATGAGCGAGCGTCAGCGAGCGACCATCGAAAATCTCATGCGGCCGCGTCCGTACTCTGCCGTTCTTCTGACGGAGGGGGCCGCATGAGCGAGCGTCAGCGAGCGACCATCGAAAATCTCATGCGGCCGCGTCCGTA
>NZ_JBFPJR010000065.1:0-5411 GCF_040838215.1 Nocardioides eburneus
GGGTCGATGGTTACGGTGGCAGGACCATGCTCTCAACCAGAAGGCCCATACCTGTGCTTCGACGACTCCGTCGCCCTACTGCTGCGCTGATCCCCGTCCTCCTCGTGCCGACCCTGGTCGCCTGCGGCGGCAGCTCGACCAAGGACGCCGACGCGCCCGCCAGCGGCTCGGTCTCCGGCGTCTCCATCACCGGGGACGTCGGCAAGAGCATCTCCGCGAAATGGCCGGCGAAGGTCGCGAAGCCCACCTTGACGAAGGCCACCACGCTGGTCAAGGGCTCCGGCGACAAGATCGCCGACGGTGATTCGGTGAGCACCTACCTCTGGGTCGGTGACGGCACGACCAAGAAGCAGGCCTACAGCGACTACAGCAACGGCGCTCCCGAGTCGATCCCCAACAACAGCAGCCAGCTCGGCACCGTCTTCTCCAAGCTCTTCGACGGCGCCACCTACGGCTCCCGGGTCGCCGTGGTGACCACGGCCGAGGAGCTGTTCGGCAACTCTTCGGGCAGCTCCCAGCTCGGCATCGGAGGCGACGACACGCTCGTGGTCGTCGCCGATCTGGTCAAGAAGGCGCCGACGTCGCCCACGCCGTCGGACGCCAAGGCTCACACCGCGCCGGCGAGCAAGCTGCCGAAGGTCGTCGAGACCAAGGGCAAGCCCACCGGCCTCGACTGGACGGGCGTCACGAAGCCGTCACTGACCACGCCGGTCCAGCGGGTCGTGCTCAAAGAGGGTACCGGCCGCGCCGTGAAGGCCTCCGACACCGTGACGGTGAACTACCTCGGTGAGACCTACCAGGCGAAGAAGCCGTTCGACGAGAGCTACAGCTCCAAGCCCCTCACGTCCGCGCTGAGCGGCCTCGTGAAGGGCTGGAGCATCGGCCTGACAGGGGTCAAGGTCGGCAGCCGGGTGCTGGTGCAGATCCCGCCGGCCTACGGCTATGGCGCCGAGGGCAGCGGTTCCACGATCCCGGCGAACGCAACGCTGTGGTTCGTGATCGACGTGGTCAAGGCGAAGTAGGCGCCGCGTCACATCGATCGGTCCGCGCCGGGCGGGGTGTCTGACGCGAAACTGTCGGTCCTCCCTCCTAGCGTTTCTCGCATGCGGATCCTGCACACCTCCGACTGGCATCTGGGTCGGTCCTTCCACCGTGAGGGCATGCTCAGCCACCAGGCGGCCTACGTCGACCATCTCCTCTCCGTCGTGGAGCAGGAGAGGGTCGACGTCGTGCTGGTCTCCGGCGACGTCTACGACCGCGCGCTCCCCCAGGTCGACGCCGTCCGGCTCGCCTCCGAGGCGCTCGGGCGGCTCGCAGCGTCCCGCGCGAAGGTGGTGCTCACGAGCGGCAACCACGACTCCGCCCACCGGCTCGGCTTCGGCTCCGACCTCATCGACGCGGCGGGCGTCTTCATCCGCACGGATCTGGCCGGCGTCGGCCGCCCCGTCGTGCTGGAGGACGACCACGGTCCCGTCGCGTTCCACGGCCTGCCCTACCTCGACCCCGACACCGTCAAGGAGGCCTGGGGGCTCGGGTCCCGCTCCCACCAGGCCGCGCTCACCGAGGCGATGGTCCGGGTCCGGGCCGATCACGACCGACGCGGCGGACGCGCCGTCGTGATGGCCCACGCCTTCGTGACCGGCGCCGAGCCGAGCGACTCCGAGCGTGACATCAGCGTCGGCGGCGTCTCGATGGTGCCTGCGAGCCTGTTCGCCGGGATGTCGTATGCCGCGCTCGGCCATCTCCACGGCCGCCACACGATCACGGAGACCGTCCGCTACAGCGGGTCGCCGCTGGCCTACTCCTTCTCCGAGGCGCAGCACCGCAAGGGCTCGTGGCTGGTCGACCTCGACGCGACCGGGGTCGCGGCGGTCGAGTTCGTCGAGGCCCCCGTCCCCCGCCGCCTCGCGCGTCTGCGTGGCGAGCTCGAGACGTTGCTGAGCGATCCGACGCTGAGCGCCCACGAGGACGACTGGGTCCAGGTGATCCTCACCGATGCCACGCGGCCGGCGCAGGCGATGGACCGGCTCCGCCGTCGTTTCCCCCACACGCTGGTGCTCGGCTTCGCGTCGACGACGCCCGTGCTCGGCGGTCTCCCGCTGCCGGCGCAGCGGGTCCGTCGCGACCGCGACCTGGTCCGCGAGTTCGTGGCCGAGCTCCGCGGGAGCGCGCCGAACGACGCGGAGCTCGCGCTGCTCGGCCGGGCCGTCGACGCCTGCTGCGAGGACCCCGAGGTCGACATGCTCGACAGCGGTTCTGAGCGGACCACCGTCGAGGAGTCGACCGACTTCGTCGAGGTGCTGTTCTGATGCGCCTGCACCGACTCGAGGCGACCGCGTTCGGTCCCTTCGTCGACACCGTCACCGTCGACTTCGACCGACTCTCCTCCGCCGGTCTCTTCCTGCTCTCCGGGCCGACCGGGGCGGGCAAGACCAGCGTTCTCGACGCTGTCTGCTTCGCGCTGTACGGCGACGTCCCGGGTGACCGCTCAGCGGCCAAGCGGCTGCGCAGCGACCAGGCCACGCCGGCGGTCGCCACCCGGGTGACACTCGAGGCAACGCTGGGCGGGCGCCGGTTCCGGATCACCCGATCGCCGTCCTGGGAACGCCCCAAGAAGCGCGGGACGGGCACCACCACCCAGCAGGCGTCCGTGGTGCTGCAGGAGCGCCGCGGCGACGAGTGGCAGACGCTCAGCACCCGGCTCGACGAGGCCGGTCACCTCGTGACCGGCCTGCTCGGGATGACGCTGACCCAGTTCACCCAGGTGGCGATGCTGCCGCAAGGCCGGTTCCAGGCTTTCCTGCGCGCGAAGGCCGACGAGCGCAAGGAGCTCCTCCAGCGTCTCTTCCGCACGGAGCGCTTCACCGACGTCGAGCGATGGCTCCGCGACCGGCGCCTCGAGCTGCGCGCCCGGTCCGCCTCGGTTCACCAACGGGTCGCCGACGTGGTCAGCCGCATCAGCGAGACCACCGACACCCCGCTCCCGGCGGACTGGGACATCCACGACCTGACCCTGCCGGCCGCCGACGGTGAACTCACCGGCTGGGTCACCGGGCTCGCGGACGCCGCGCGGGTCGACCAGGAGACCGCGGCCGCGAGCGCCGCCACCGCGCTCGCCGAGGAGAAGACCGCCCGGGACGCCCTCGACGAGGCGCGCCGCCTGGCGGCGTTCCGTGAGCGCGTCCAGCAGGCAGCGGCCGAGCATGCCGACCTGCTCGCCGGCGCCGAGGAGCACGACCTCGCGGTTGCGGCCGTGGAGGCCGCCGGGCGAGCCGCGGCCGTCGTCCCCGTCGACGAGCTCACGACCCGCGCCCGCGCTGCGCACGAGGACGCCGAGAGGGCCGCTCCGGCCGGGACCGACCTCGAGTCGGCCTCCACCGTGCTGGCCGGGCTCGAGGAGCGACTCGCGGCGGCCAAGCTCCTCCTGCCGCGCCAGGAGCGTCTCCGCGGCGTCGCGAGCGAGCTCTCCGCCGTCGCGCAGGAGCGTCTCGAGCTGAGCGAGCGGACCACCGCCCTGGCTGAGCGCCGCGCGGCTCTCCCGGCGACGATCGTGGCGCTGCGCGGCGATCTCGCGGACGCTCGGGCCGCTGTCGCCGAGCTTCCCGCGCTCCAGCGGCGACTCGACGCCCACGCGGCGGTCGAGGAGCTCGGCGTCGCGCTCGCCGAGGCGCGCAGCCGCCACGCCGCGGCCCGTGAGCGGGCCCTCGCGCTGCGCGAGCGCGCTCTCGACGTACGCCAGGCGCGGCTGGAGGGCATGGCCGCCGAGCTCGCCGGAGCCCTCGCGGTCGGCGCCGACTGTCCGGTCTGCGGCTCGGTCGACCATCCGCGGAAGGCCGTCCCGGCGAGCGGGGCCCCCGACGCCGAGGCGGAGCGCGCCGCGCAGAAGGCCGCCGACGACGCCAGCGTCGAGGAGCACGCTCGCGACGGCCGCGTTCGTGACGTCGTGACCCGGCTCGAGTTGGCCCGGGCGCAGGCCGGAGACGACGCGGAGGTCGCCACGCTCGAGGAGGACCTCGACCGTCTCTCGACCCTCGCCGCCCGTGCTCCGCACCTCGAGGACGCCCTCGGCGCGGCCGAGCTTGAGCTCGAGGAGCTCGGCTCGAGGATCGCCGCTGCCGAGGCGCGGCTCGCGGAGCTCGACACCTCCACCCGCCATCTCAGCGGCGAGCGCGACCGTCTGGCCGAGGCCGTGCGCGACGCCCTGGCGGGCACCGGCGCGACCGACGTGGAGGCGCTGGTCCACCACCTCGCCGACAAGCTCGCGGCCGCGCGCTCCGACGTCGAGCGGCTCCAGGAGCTGCAGCAGGCCCGCCGGACCCTCGCCGAGGCGGAGGTCGCGCTCACGACGGCCTGCCGGCGAGCGGGATTCACTGCCGCCGAGGACGCACGCGCCGCTGCGCTCGACACCGCCGTGGTCGACGAGCTCACCGCGACGATCAAGCACCATGACCGTCGTCTCGCGGCCGTCGGCGCGATCCTCGCCGAGCGCGGAGCCGACGACGTTCTGCGCCGGCCCGCTCCCGACGTCGACGCGATGGCCGCCGCCCACACGTCGGCGCTCGACCGACTCGGCGCGGCTCAGGCCGCGGTCTCTCGCGCGGTCTCGCGGCTCGCCCGCATCACGGCGCTCCAGTCCGAGCTCGCCGAGCAGATCACCGCCTGGGAGCCGCTGCGGGCCGACCTCGAGGTCACGACCCGACTCGCAGCGTTCGCCGAGGGGAAGAGCAGCGACAACCGGTTGCAGATGTCGCTCTCGGCCTACGTCGTCGCCTACCGCCTCACGCAGGTCGTCGCTGCCGCCAACGAGCGGCTCGCGGTGATGAGCGACCAGCGCTACAGCCTCGAGCACTCCGCAGCGCGCGCCGCCGGCGACCGGCGCGGGGGCCTCGCGCTCCTCGTGCGGGACGACTGGTCGGGCGAGTCGCGGGATCCGGCGACACTGTCGGGCGGCGAGACCTTCGTCGTCTCCCTCGCCCTCGCTCTCGGGCTCGCCGACGTGATCATGCAGGAGGCCGGTGGAGCGCTGCTCGAGACGCTCTTCGTCGATGAGGGGTTCGGCTCCCTCGACGCCGACACCCTCGACGACGTCCTTGACGTCCTCGACGGGCTCCGCGACGGCGGCCGGGTCGTCGGCGTGGTCAGCCATGTCGCCGAGATGCGCGACCGCATCCCGGCTCAACTCATGGTCACGAAGCGGCGTGAGGGCTCGACCCTCCGCGTCCAGGGAGCGCCCGCCTCCGGCGGTTGAGTCGCAGGTTCGGGCTGCGCGCTGCGGCAACCGGTCACCACAACCCGCGACTCAACCCGCCACAACCCGCGACTCAGCCCACCACAACCCGCGACTCAACCCGCCACAACCCGCGACTCAGCCCACCACAACCCGCGACTCAACCCGCCACAACCCGCGACTC
>NZ_JBFPJR010000066.1:0-4430 GCF_040838215.1 Nocardioides eburneus
GCAAGCTGCGAGCGAAGCGGTCCTCGGTGGGGCAGCTGAAGAGGCTCACACCCACCGAGGAGCCCGTGGCGGAGCCGACGGTCGCGGCGTTCTTCGACATGGACGGCACGCTGCTCTCCTCCAATGTCATCGAGACCTATCTCTGGATGCGGCTCGGGGAGCTGACGCCCTCGGGCAAGCTGGCCGAGATCGGCCGGATCGCCGGCAAGGTGCCCAAGTTCGTCAACGCCGACCGCAAGGAGCGCGGCGCGTTCCTGCGCACCGTCTATCGCGAGTACGCCGGGGCGCGGCTCGCGGACCTCGACGCGATCGTCGACGAGCACCTCACCGAGCACATCCTGGCGCGGCTCGCGCCCGACGCCGTACGCCGGATCCGGCAGCACCGCGCCGCCGGTCACCTCACCGTGCTGGTGACCGGTGCGGTCCGTCCGCTGACCCGTCCGCTGGCGCCGCTCTTCGACCACGTCGAGGCCGCCGACCTCGCCGTCGACAGCCGCGGCTACTGCACCGGCCACCTGGCCGCGTCGCCACTGGTGGGGGAGTCGCGGGCGGCGTTCGTCCACGAGTTCGCGCGGCTCCACGGCGTCGACACCCGTGCGTCCTTCGCGTACGCCGACAGCCACTCCGACCTCCCGCTGCTCGCCGCGGTCGGCAACCCGGTCGCGGTCCGGCCCGACGTCCCGCTCTTCCGCCACGCGCGGCAGAAGCACTGGACGATCGTGGACTGGGCCTCGCCGGGGCACGCCACCCGCACCCTCGACCCGTCAGGAGCACGCCGCTGATGCTGGCTCTCGAGATGTTCCGGTCCGTGCCGAAGACGATGATCGGCAAGGCTGCCGGTGGCCGCATCCCGATGCTGCTGACCGGCCTGGCCGCACCCCTTCGGCTGGTCACGCTCGACCCGCCGAAGGTGGAGAAGCCCGGCTGGGCCCGTCTGAAGGTGCGGCTGTCGGGGATCTGCGGCTCCGACCTCGGCATGCTGTCGGGGAAGACCTCGCTCTACTTCTCCGCGGTCGTCTCGCTGCCGTTCGTGCCCGGGCATGAGGTGGTCGCCGAGCTGCTCGACGACTGCGAGGACCTGCCGGCCGGCACCCGTGTCGTCGTCGACCCAGTGCTCACCTGCGCCGCCCGCGGCGTCGAGCCGTGCGAGGCCTGCCGGAGCGGCGAGACCAACCGCTGCTCGCGGATCACCGTGGGCGACATCTCGCCGGGGCTGCAGACCGGGTTCTGCCACGACACCGGCGGTGGCTGGAGCCAGCAGCTCGTCGCCCACCGCAGCCAGCTCCACGTCGTACCCGAGGGGCTGTCGGACGAGCAGGCGCTGCTCGTCGAGCCCGTGGCCTGCGCGGTCCACACCGCGCTGCGGGCCGGCGTGAAGCCCGGCGACCGGGTCCTGGTCAGCGGTGCCGGCGCGGTCGGCCTGCTCGCCACGCTCGCGCTGCGCCAGCTCACCGACGCGGGCGAGATCCTCGTCGTCGCCAAGCACAGCCACCAGCGCGAGCTGGCGCTGGACTTCGGTGCGACCGAGGTCGTCGCGCCCAAGGAGACGCTGCGGCGCGTCCGACGCGCGACCGGCGCCTTCCAGCTCGAGCCCGAATACTCCGCGCCCTACCTCCTCGGCGGGGTCGACGTCGCGATCGACGCCGTCGGCTCGAAGCAGTCGCTCGAGACCTGCCTGCACGCCACCCGCGCCGGTGGTCGCGTCGTGCTCTCCGGCATGCCGTCCTCCGCCGACCTCTCGGCGGCGTGGTTCCGCGAGCTCGATGTGGTCGGCACCTACGCGTCCGCACACGGCGAGGACGCCTTCGGCAAGGCCATCGACCTGGTCGGCAGCGACGCGGTCGCCCGGCTGGCCAAGTCCGTGGCGGTCTACCCGCTCCACCGCTGGCGCGAGGCCCTCGACCACGCCCACTCGACCGGCCGTCTCGGGACGGTCAAGGTCGCCTTCGATCCGCGAACGAATTGAGAGTGAGTTCAGCCATGACGCGCCCAGGCTTCGTCCTCGAGGTCGACGACCGTACGCCGCCGCTGCTGGTCCACGAGGGACTCGGCTTCCGACTCGAGGAGTTCCCGCTCGGCACGCGAGTGGTCTATCCGCCCGAGCCGGTCGCCACCGTGCCGGACGTCGACCAGGCGATCCGGGACGCCCTGCTCAACCCGGTCGACTCCGAGCCGCTGCCCGAGCTGCTCTTCCCGGGTATGAAGCTCACCATCGCCTTCGACGACCTCTCGCTGCCGCTGCCCACGATGAAGGCGCCCGACATCCGCGGCCGCATCATCGAGCAGGTGCTCACCCTGGCCGCCGAGGCCGGGGTGGACGACGTCGAGCTGATCGCCGCGCTCGCGCTCCACCGCCGCATGACCCCCGCCGAGCTGCGCCACGTCGTGGGTGAACGGGTCTTCCGCAGCTTCTATCCCCAGGGCAAGCTCTCCAACTTCGACGCCGAGGACCGCACCAACCTCGCCCACCTCGGCACCACCGAGAAGGGGGAGGACGTCGAGATCAGCAAGCGGGCCGCCGAGTCCGACCTGCTCGTCTACGTCAACGTCAACCTCGTCGCCATGGACGGCGGCCACAAGTCGGTGGGCGTCGGGCTGGCGTCGTACAAGTCGATCCGCCACCACCACAACGCGAAGACGATGGTCCACAGCCGTTCGTTCATGGACCACAAGCACTCCGAGATGCACTCCTCGGCGTGGCGGATGGGCCGGCTGATCGGGGAGAACGTCAAGGTCTTCCAGATCGAGACGACGCTCGACAACAACGTCTTCCCCAAGCCCTACGACTTCCTGATGAAGCGGGAGTGGGAGTGGTCGGTCAAGGACCAGGCGGCGATGCTCGGCATGCGGCGTGGGCTGGCGCTGGCCCCGCAGAAGCTGCGCCACAAGCTCTTCCACGACCTGCGCGGCGCCTACGGCCTGACCGGGATCAACGCCGGTGCCGTCGAGCCGGTCCACGAGCGGACTGTCCGCAAGGTGCACGAGCAGCAGCGGGTCAAGATCGAGGGCCAGTCCGACGTGATGGTCATGGGCGTGCCCTATCTCGGTCCCTACAACGTCAACTCGACGATGAACCCGATCCTGGCCGCCTGCATGGGGCTCGGCTACTACTTCAACTCCTACCTCGGCCAGCCCGTCGTGCGCGAGGGCGGCGTCGCGATCCTCTACCACCCGCTCGACGAGGGGTTCAACACGCTCCACCACCCCTCCTACGTCGACTTCTACGAGGAGGTCCTCGCCGAGTCGACCGACCCGCACGTCATCGGGCCGAAGTTCGAGGAGCAGTTCGCGACCGACCCGTGGTACATCCACCTCTACCGCACCTCGAACGCCTACCACGGCGTCCACCCGTTCTACATGTGGTACTGGATCGCCCACGCGCTCGACCACCTCGGCGACGTCATCTGGGTGGGCGCGGACCGCAAGGCGGCGGCACGGATGGGCTTCCGCGCCGCGACGACGCTGCAGGACGCGCTCGAGATGGCCTCCGACACGGTCGGTACGTCGCCGTCGATCACCTACCTCCACAACCCGCCGCACCTGCTCGCGGATGTGAGGTGAGCGCCATGGGCTCGTTCTGGAAGGACACCGTCAAGGACGTCAAGCAGGCCAAGCGCGGCTGGCGGTGGGGGCACCGGGCGCAGGTGCCTCGGTCGGCGGAGCCGTTCGTGCCGCCGGCGTCCAAGAACGTCTACCCCAACGACTGGTCGCGGACGCCGGCCGCGATGGCGGCGCGCGAGATCGCGCAGAAGGTCGGCCTCGAGCCGGTCTTCCGCTCCCAGGTCCGCACCCGCGTCGAGGGACTCGACGTGCTCTCGCGGCTGTCCGGGCCGGTGATCTTCGCCGCCAACCACGCCTCCCACCTCGACACCCCGCTGCTCCTGCTCTCGCTGCCCGACGAGTGGCGGCGGCGTACGGCGGTGGCGGCCGCGGCCGACTACTTCTTCGACACGTGGTGGCGTGCGGTCGGCTCGTCGCTGCTCTTCAACACGCTCCCGATCGACCGTCGTGGCGGCACCTTGTCCGCCACGCCGGGGGAGGTGCTCGCCGACGGCTGGAGCCTGGTGATCTTCCCCGAGGGAACCCGCTCGAAGGACGGCTGGGTCGGGCAGTTCCGGATGGGGGCCGCCTACCTCGCCGTCGAGCACGGCGTCCCGGTCGTCCCGGTGGCCCATCGCGGCACCTACGCGGCGATGCCCCGAGGAGCCTCCTGGCCGGCCCGCGGACGGCGCCAGTTGACTATCCGCTTCGGCGACCCGCTCGTGCCCGGCGAAGGGGAGTCGGTCCGGGAGTTCGCTCCGAAGGTGCGTGACGCTGTCGCGCGGCTCCTCGATGAGGAGCAGTCCGACTGGTACGCCTCCCTGCGCCGCGCCGCCTCCGGCGCGACACCCGACCCTTCGGGCCCCGACGTCGCGCCCTGGCGCCGGGTC
>NZ_JBFPJR010000067.1:0-3448 GCF_040838215.1 Nocardioides eburneus
TGGGTTTTGCCTGGGTGGGTGTGGAACCTCGGATCGGGTCTGGTTGTGGTGGGGTTTTGGCACACTGTTGGGCTTTGAGGAATCACATTCCTTGTGGCCTCCTTGATGCTTGCTTGGCTCGTGTGGGCCGGTGGGTGTGTTGGTGGGCTTGGTGGTTGATAGTTGGATAGTGGACGCGAGCATCTGCATCACGCTGGCAAGGCGATTCGCCTCCTCGCGCACGTTGTGTGTGTGTGGGGGGGTGGGTGGTTGGCGTGGTGTGAGTCTTTGTAGCTGTTGTTTTTGTTGAGTGTTTGTGAGACAAGCTATGAAGGGCACATGGTGGATGCCTTGGCATCAAGAGCCGATGAAGGACGTAGGAGCCTGCGATAAGCCCTGGGGAGTTGGCAACCGAGCGTTGATCCGGGGGTGTCCGAATGGGGGAACCCAGCACGAGTCATGTCGTGTTACCCGCGCCTGAATATATAGGGTGTGTGGAGGGAACGCCGGGAAGTGAAACATCTCAGTACCGGTAGGAAGAGAAAACAAGAGTGATTCCGTGAGTAGTGGCGAGCGAAATCGGATGAGGCTAAACCGTGGCAATGTGATACCTGACAGGGGTTGTTGTTGCGGGGTTGTGGGACGTTTTTTGTTCGGGCTGTCACCCGGGCGCGCAGTGAGAAACCATGCCTGAATGTGAACTGGTTGGAAAGCCGGGCCGGAGAGGGTGAGAGCCCCGTAGTGGTAAGGGTATGGCTGTGTTGAGACGGATCCCAAGTAGCACCCTACTCCTGGAATGGGGTGTGAATCTGGCAGGACCACCTGCTAAGCCTAAATACTTCTTGATGACCGATAGCGGACAAGTACCGTGAGGGAAAGGTGAAAAGTACCCCTGGCGGGGAGTGAAATAGTACCTGAAACCGTGTGCCTACAATCCGTCAGAGCTTATCCCTTTTGGGGTGGGTGATGGCGTGCCTTTTGAAGAATGAGCCTGCGAGTTAGTGGTGTGTGGCGAGGTTAACCCGTGTGGGGTAGCCGTAGCGAAAGCGAGTCTGAATAAGGCGTTTTAGTCGCGCGCTCTAGACCCGAAGCGAAGTGATCTATCCATGGGCAGGTTGAAGCGCCGGTAAGACGGCGTGGAGGACCGAACCCACTTCAGTTGAAAATGGAGGGGATGACCTGTGGATAGGGGTGAAAGGCCAATCAAACTTCGTGATAGCTGGTTCTCCCCGAAATGCATTTAGGTGCAGCGTTGTGTGTTTCTTGCCGGAGGTAGAGCACTGGATAGCCGATGGGCCCGACCAGGTTACTGACGTTAGCCAAACTCCGAATGCCGGTAAGTGAGAGCGCAGCAGTGAGACTGCGGGGGATAAGCTCCGTAGTCGAGAGGGAAACAGCCCAGACCATCAGCTAAGGCCCCTAAGCGGTGACTAAGTGGAAAAGGATGTGGAGTCGCAGTGACAACCAGGAGGTTGGCTTGGAAGCAGCCACCCTTGAAAGAGTGCGTAATAGCTCACTGGTCAAGTGATTCCGCGCCGACAATGTAGCGGGGCTCAAGTCATCCGCCGAAGCTATGGCATTCAAGACATCCGTCTTGGGTGGGTAGGGGAGCGTCGCCTCACCGGTGAAGCCGCAGAGTGATCTTGTGGTGGAGGTGTGGCGAGTGAGAATGCAGGCATGAGTAGCGAATGATGAGTGAGAAACTCATCCGCCGAATGATCAAGGGTTCCAGGGTCAAGCTAATCTGCCCTGGGTAAGTCGGGACCTAAGGCGAGGCCGACAGGCGTAGTCGATGGACAACGGGTTGATATTCCCGTACCGGCAAAGTGACGCCCATGACGAGGCGCATGATGCTAACCGTCTGAAGCGCCATCACCTGATCCCTTCGGGGTGAGGGGGTGTGTGTGGAACACGGGACCCGAGTGTGTAGTAGTCAAGCGATGGGGTGACGCAGGAAGGTAGTCGGTCCGGCGCGATGGTTGTCGCCGGCCAAGCATGTAGGGTGCCTCCTAGGCAAATCCGGGGGGCTGTGCTTCGAGCACGTACCTGAGGTGTGATGGGGACCCTTTGGGGGAAGTCGATGATCCTATGCTGTCGAGAAAAACCTCTAGCGAGTCACGCGCCGCCCGTACCCGAAACCGACTCAGGTGATCAGGTAGAGAATACCAAGGCGATCGAGTGAACCATGGTTAAGGAACTCGGCAAAATGCCCCCGTAACTTCGGGAGAAGGGGGGCCGGATCCGTGATCCCACTTGCTGGGGGAGCGGTGATGGCCGCAGAGACCAGGCCCAAGCGACTGTTTACTAAAAACACAGGTCCGTGCGAAGTTGTAAGACGATGTATACGGACTGACTCCTGCCCGGTGCTGGAAGGTTAAGAGGACCTGTTAGCCACGTAAGTGGTGAAGCGGAGAATTTAAGCCCCAGTAAACGGCGGTGGTAACTATAACCATCCTAAGGTAGCGAAATTCCTTGTCGGGTAAGTTCCGACCTGCACGAATGGAGTAACGACTTGGGCGCTGTCTCAACCGTGGACTCGGCGAAATTGCACTACGAGTAAAGATGCTCGTTACGCGCGGCAGGACGGAAAGACCCCGGGACCTTTACTATAGTTTGGTATTGGTGTTTGGTTCGGCTTGTGTAGGATAGGTGGGAGACTGTGAAGCGGCCACGCCAGTGGTCGTGGAGTCATCGTTGAAATACCACTCTGGTCGTACTAGATGTCTAACCTAGGGCCATGATCTGGTTCAGGGACAGTGCCTGATGGGTAGTTTAACTGGGGCGGTTGCCTCCTAAAGAGTAACGGAGGCGCTCAAAGGTTCCCTCAGCCTGGTTGGCAATCAGGTGTTGAGTGTAAGTGCACAAGGGAGCTTGACTGTGAGACAGACATGTCGAGCAGGGACGAAAGTCGGAACTAGTGATCCGGTGTCGGCATGTGGAAGCGACATCGCTCAACGGATAAAAGGTACCCCGGGGATAACAGGCTGATCTTCCCCAAGAGTCCATATCGACGGGATGGTTTGGCACCTCGATGTCGGCTCGTCGCATCCTGGGGCTGGAGTAGGTCCCAAGGGTTGGGCTGTTCGCCCATTAAAGCGGCACGCGAGCTGGGTTTAGAACGTCGTGAGACAGTTCGGTCCCTATCCGCCGCGCGCGTAGGAAACTTGAGAAAGGCTGTCCCTAGTACGAGAGGACCGGGATGGACGAACCTCTGGTGTGCCAGTTGTACCGCCAGGTGCATGGCTGGTTGGCTACGTTCGGAAGTGATAACCGCTGAACGCATCTAAGCGGGAAGCACGTTTCAAGATGAGGTTTCCCACCCGTATGGGTTAAGGCCCCCCACAGACTATGGGGTTGATAGGCCGGAGGTGTACAGCAGTGATGCCCAGCCGACCGGTACTAATAGGCCGAGGGCTTGTCTTCACAAACACTTTGCAAAGACAACCCGCCACAAAGCGCTCGCGTCCAC
>NZ_JBFPJR010000068.1:0-3114 GCF_040838215.1 Nocardioides eburneus
GCGCTGCTCTCATTTCCACACCCCTTTTTGCGGCAAGCTCACATCGAGGGACGCCGCCGCGGTGCATTCGGCGCGTCTGGATGGGCCGGGTGCCATCCACAATCGACGTTCGTCCACTTGTCGTCCACAGGCAGCGTCGGCACGTCCGCTGTCGGCGGATCCCAGGGGGAAGCATTGCCCCAGGAGGTGATCCGTGGTGGTGACGAAGAAGAAGGAAGATGTCGGCGCGGAGGTCGATCCGACCGTGGGGTTGGCCTCGGTGAACGAGGTGCATCTCGTCGGGCGGCTCTCATCGGCGCTCGTGGAGCGCGAGCTGCCGAGCGGGGATGTCCTGGGCACGTTCCGTGTGGTGGCCGAGCGCATGGAGCCTGCCAGGTCGGGGCGCAGGCGGGTTGATGCGATCGACTGTCATGTCTGGGCGGTGCGGCTGAGGCGGAAAGCTTCGGGTTGGCGGATCGGCGACGTCGTCGAGCTCGATGGTGCACTGCGGCGGCGGTTCTTCCGATCCGGTTCCGGTGTTCAGTCGATGACGGAGGTGGAGGTGCTGAAGGCCCGCCTGGTCAGACGCGTAGGTGCCTGATGAAGACACCCGGATGCGGCTTCGGCTGGAACGAGGTGGCCTTCTCGGGCAGGAGTCGCTCGCTCACGACGCTGTTCCATACATCCGCGAGAGTGGGCGCAGGGAGAAGCACCGCGGTGTCGCGGCCGGGCCGCAGGTGCTTGAGGGCCTCGTCGACGGTGTGGTGGTACCTCACGGCTGGCGGCGTATCGCTCAGCGTCGGGATGAAGGACTCGTGGAGGAACTGGACGGCAGCGGCACCGGGTGGGAGCGGCAGCTGGATACTGGCCCAGGAGGTGGCGTCGGTGACGACCACGGTTCCGGGATGCAGCGCTGCGACGGCCTCGCCGTGGGGAGCGTCGCGCCAGCGACATGCCAGGGTGTGGGCCGTGGTCCGCAGCCGTGCGAACGAGGTGTCGCGCAGTGTTCGGTGGATGGCGCCCAGATGCAGCGGCGCCGTGTGCTGGTCCACGATCATCGCGAGGCCTCGGTCGGTCGGGCCGCCGGGCCCTGCGGCCTGTAGGCGGAGATAGGCGGCGTAGCGGTGGTGACCGTCTGCGACCAGGGCCGGGGTGCGGGACCACGAGTGGTTCAGCTCAGCGATGGCGCGGACGTCTCGGAGCGCCCAGATGCGGTGGTGCTGTCCACCGCGGTCGCTGAACTCGTGGTCGGGTGGCTGCTCGCGTATGCGGGCGACGCACTGCCGCGCGGCCGGTGGGAAGTCCTGCACCAGGAGGATGGGCGCAGGATTGAGCGCCATCCGCGCCATCCGGTCCGCGAGCTCGCGCACCTGCTCCGGGTGGACTCCCTCGTGCGGCAGGACGACCGACTCGGCGGCGATCGGCGTACGACGACTGATGTCGAGCGCTCCGACGACGCCCGCGACGGTCAGTCCGCTGTCGGTGTACTCGTGGACGTAGAGTGCCTCGTGGTCGTCCTCGGTGACGTCGCCGCGAGCGCGCCAGGTGGCCAACCGCGCTTCGACGTTGCGGTACGGGCGCGCGTAGAGTCGCGCGGACGCCGGATCTCCGATGCGGACCGGGTCGAGCCGCAAGGCTCGGAACGGGTGCAGGTGGAAGGGGCCGGCGACGTACGGCGGCGTGACCACGGCGCTGGCGTCCATCTGTCCATCGTAGGGTGACGGTGGTCGCCTCCAGGGGAGGCCGTCGGACGCCAGGAGGAAGGAGCTCACCGTGCTCGAGGGCTCGGCTCGGCCGCTCAGCGAGGTCTTCGACCTGGCGATGCTCGACCTCGATGGCGTGGTGTACGTCGGTGGCCAGGCGGTGCCTCGTGCACCCGAGTCGCTGGCGGCCGCACGTGTCGGGGGCCTGCGGCTGGCGTTCATCACGAACAACGCCTCTCGCGCGCCGCAGACGGTGGCGGACCACCTGTCCGCGCTCGGGGTCCCGGCCTCCGCCTCCGACGTGGTGACGTCGGCCCAGGCTGCGGCCCACGTCCTGCGCGAGCAGCTGGGTGCGGGCGCGAAGGTGGTGCTCCTGGGTGCCGAAGGGCTACGCCAGGCGCTGCTCGACGTGTCGTTGGTCCCGGTCACGGTGGAGGAGGAGGCCGCGGCGGTCGTGAGCGGGTTCGGCCCGGACGTGACCTGGGGCTCGATCATGCATGCCGCCGTACGCATCCGCGACGGCTTGTGGTGGGTGGCCAGCAACACGGATGCGACCTTTCCCACGTCGTACGGCACGGCGCCGGGCCACGGGGTGCTCGTCGATACGCTGCGGCGGTTCAGCGGCGTCGAGCCGGTCGTTGCCGGGAAGCCGGCCCGTCCGCTCCTCGACGAGACGATCCGGCGCGTGGGCGGCGAGCATCCTGTGATGGTCGGTGACCGCCTGGACACCGACATCGCCGGCGCCCATCACGCCGGCGTGCCGTCCCTGCTGGTGCTCACCGGAGTCACCGGCCTGCGAGAGCTGGTCGCGGCAGGCGCCGACGAACGGCCGACGTACCTCTCGCTGGACCTGCGCGGACTTCAGGAGGCCCATGGCCGCCCGGAGCTGCGCGAGGACGGCGTGGCGGTGCTGGGCGGTTGGGAGGCGTACGTCGAGAGCGGCCGCCTGCGGGTCGACGGCACGGGCGGACCCGCGGACTGGTGGCGCACCGTCGCGACGGCGGCGTGGGCCCATCTCGACGCCACCGGTGAGCCCGTCGACGTTGCGGACCTGGACGCGCCACCCGCGAACGAGAGCCCGAGCACTCAGGCCGGTGCGCGGTAGTCTCCCTGCCATGACCGAGCAGCCGCCTGCCGACGCGTCCGCCGAGCCTGCCGAGACGACCGGCGTCCCTGCCGTCGATGCGGTCATCGCCGCGGTGGACGGCCTCGACGGCCGTCCGCTCGAGGAGCACGTGACCACCTTCGAGACGGCCCACGAGCAGCTCCGCCGCGCGCTCGACGCCGCCCCCGAGCAGTCCTGAGCGGGGCGCCCGTGCCACCACGCCGCCTCCGGCTCGACGCGGAGCTGGTCCGCCGCAAGCTCGCGCGGTCCCGCGAGCACGCCAGTGAGCTCATCGCCGCGCGCAGGGTGACCGTCGCGGGTGCGGTC
>NZ_JBFPJR010000006.1:0-148251 GCF_040838215.1 Nocardioides eburneus
ACGCCTCCCTGCGCCGCGCCGCCTCCGGCGCGACACCCGACCCTTCGGGCCCCGACGTCGCGCCCTGGCGCCGGGTCTGGGCCGCGACCGAGTCGCCGGACGTCGAGCCGGGCAAGATCCGCGCCTGGCGCCGTTGAGCCACGGGGCACGCCGAATTGCGCGTTGTGACGGGTTGAGTTGCGCGTTGTGACGGCTCGAGTTGCGCATTGTGACGGACCGACGCACCACAATCGACGACTCGGCCCGTCACAACCAACGACTCGACCAGGTGGGACTCAGCGGTCGTCGGTCCAGCGCAGGATCGCGGCGACGGGCTGACCCCCGAGGACGTTGCCGGGAAGCGTGGTGACGTCGGCGTCGGTGGCGATCGCCGCGGCGATGAGGGCCTCGTCGGCACGCACGGGCCGGAGGGGTTCCGGGCCACCGAAGGCGAGGCCGGGGTGGTCGGCCGGGTTGAGCGTCACCTCGGAGAGCGCGGCCGGGTCGACGACGAGCGTCTCGACCTGTCCGCGGACGAGTGCGTCCGCCACCGGACCCACGCCGGCCGCGCCGGTGTCACCGCGTCCGAGCGCCTCGCGCAGGCGATGGGCGAGCTCGCTGCGTCGCCGGACGACCTCGCCGAGGAGCGCTTCGCGGATCGCCTGGTGGAGCGCCTCGTCCCCGCCGTCCTCGGTGCGCTGGCCGGAGGTGAGCTCGACCACGGTCGCGGGCAGGTCGGCGAGGGCCTTGCGGACCAGGCCGACCGACGTCGGGTCGCCGCCGAGGAGGACGGTGGGATGACCGTGGGCGCGCACGAGGCGCTCGACCTCGGCGGCCACGTCCTCCGCGTTCTCCTTCCAGGTGTTCTCCGTGGTGCGCTGGACCTCCAGCGAGCCCCAGCCGCCGACGGGCATCTGATGGACGAACTCCAGGTCCTCGCCACCCGCGCTGGTCGTGACCTCCGGCTCCGGCAGGTCCGAGTCCCACAGAGAGATGTCGCCTCCTTCGTGGTCGACGAGGGCGAGCACGAAGGGGAGCGTCGCGTCGCGGTGCGCGACCCAGGCCATGAGGTCGGGGAGCGCGTCCCAGGTGGCGACGGGCTGGTCGACCCGGGTCAGCGCCACCTCGTCGTACGCGATGCCCTCGGGTGTCGCGACGACGATCCGGCCCGTCGGGGACGGCTGCCGCACGATCTCGCCGAGCCGCTCCGCGACCAGGTCGACGACCTCCCGGGGCGCGCCCTGCTCGCTGAGTTGCTCGCAGGCCGCGCGGACGCGCAGGTCGTGCTCGTGACGGCCGTTCTCGGTGTCCTGGCTGACGTCGGCGAGGACCGTGGCGAAGGGGCCCGCGCCCTGCAGTGCCGAGGTGAGAGTCGTGGTGTCCATGGCTCCCCGGTCTCCGTTGGAGGCGGTGCGGAAACCCGGCCGGTGGGGTACCTCCCGCACGACACTGCCGCACGGCCAGGAGGCGCCCCGTGACCAGCCCATCCGTACTCGTCCGCGCCGCGGCGCGCGGCCTCACCGGCGCGATGATGATGAGCGCCCTGCGCCAGGTGACGGTCCACCTCGGCCTGCTCAAGGAGGCACCTCCCGAGACCATGGTGCGGTCGGCAACGCCGGAGACGCTCGACCGACCGGGCGACGGGCGGCGGACCGCGCTCACCGAGCTCCTGCATTGGGCGTACGGCGCCGGCGGCGGCGCCGCCTTCCGACTGCTGCCCGACCGGCTGCGCGCGGTGCGCGGCGCGGGGGCGGCGTACGGCCTGGCGCTCTGGCTCGGGTATGAGCTGGTGCTTGCGCCGGCGCTCGGCGAGAAGCACCCGACCGGCAAGGTCGTCGGCCGGGCGATGGTCGGCCTCGACCACCTTCTCTACGGCGCGGTGGTCGCCGAGCGCTTCCCACCACGGACGTGACCACCTCGGCGCGGCCGTTCGTCGCAGCGGCGCGACCGCCTGCCGCCTCTGTGTGCGGGAGGTCACACGCCTGACTCTAGAGTGACGGTCGTCATCGCCCGGCGATCCCGCCCAGGAGGTTAGGCCTGTGTTCGTTCCGTTCAGCGTCTCCGACTTCATCGACCGCGCGGCCCAGGTGTACGGCCGACGCGTCGGCGTCTACGACGAGCCGATGCAGCCGGCGCCGCCGCTGGCGTCCCAGGCGGCCGGAGGCACGGGCCTGACGTACGCCGAGGTCGGCGACCTCGCGGAGAGGATGGCGGCGCGCCTCGACGAGCTCGGGATCGGCGTGGGTGAGCGGGTGGCGATGGTGAGCCACAACAGCGCCCGACTGCTCACCGCCTTCTTCGGGGTCTGCGGCTCGGGCCGGGTGCTGGTTCCGGTCAATTTCCGGCTCCGCCCCGACGAGGTGCGCTACATCGTCGAGGACAGCGGCGCCCGGGTCCTGTGGATCGACCCGGAGCTGGACGAGGCGCTCGCCGACGTGACGGCCGAACACCGGTTCGTCCTGGGTGACGACGAGGCGCTCTTCGCCGCGCCGGGTGCCGTGGCCCGGCCGTGGGAGCGGGACGAGAACGCGACCGCGACGATCAACTACACCTCCGGCACGACCGCGCGCCCCAAGGGCGTCCAGCTCACCCATCGCAACATGTGGACAGACGCCGTCACCTTCGCGCTCCATGCGGGTCTCAACGACCGCGACGTCTACCTCCACACGCTGCCGATGTTCCACGTCAACGGCTGGGGGATGCCGTTCGCGACCGCCGGTCTCGGGATCCCACAGGTCGTCCTGCGCAAGGTCGACGGTGCCGAGATCCTGCGTCGCGTGCGCGACCACGGTGTCACGGTCATGTGCGCCGCCCCGGCGGTGGCCGCAGCCGTCCTCGACGCCGCGCAGACGTGGGAGGGCGAGATCCCAGGCCGCGACCGGGTCCGGATCATCATGGCGGGCGCTCCGCCGCCGACGAAGACGGTCCTGCGCGTCCAGGAGGAGCTGGGCTGGGAGTTCATCCAGATCTACGGTCTCACCGAGACCAGTCCGCTGCTGACGATCAACCGCGTCCGTCAGGAGTGGGACGACCTCCCCGCCGAGGAGCGAGCCGTCAAGCTCACCCGCGCCGGCGCACCCACCATCGGCACCCGCCTCGCCATCGGCGAGGGGGAGCACGCCGGTGAGGTGCTCGCGCGCAGCAACACCGTGCTCGACGGCTACTGGAACAAGCCCGAGGAGACCGAGAAGGCGCTGGCCGACGGATGGTTCCACACCGGTGACGGCGGGGTGATCGACGCCGACGGCTACCTCAGCATCACCGACCGCAAGAAGGACGTCATCATCACGGGCGGTGAGAACGTCTCCTCGATCGAGGTCGAGGACGTGCTGTTCAGCCATCCGGCGGTCGCCGAGGTCGCCGTGATCGGCGTGCCGAGCGAGAAGTGGGGCGAGACCATCCGCGCGCTCGTCGTCCTGGCCGCCGGCAAGGACGCCTCGGAGACCGAGCTGATCGGCTGGTGCAAGGAGCGGCTCGCGGGCTACAAGGCGCCGACGGTCATCGAGTTCCGCGAGTCGCTGGCCCGGACGGCGACCGGGAAGCTGCAGAAGTTCAAGCTGCGGGCGCCCTACTGGGAGGGGCGCGGCCGCCAGGTCAACTGACGACCACGCAGGGGGCGGCCGACGTCGCCGTCGGCCGCCCCCTGAGTGTCGTGGTCCGGACGAGAGGCCCGGACGATCCGGGTCAGATGACGCCGAGCGCCAGCATCGCGTCGGCGACCTGGGTGAACCCGGCGATGTTGGCGCCGGCGGCGTAGTTGGCCGGTGTGCCGTACTCCTCGGCGGTCTCCAGGCAGCGGTCGTGGATGCCGCGCATGATCTCGGCGAGCCGCTCCTCGGTGTGCTCGAAGGTCCAGGAGTCGCGCGACGCGTTCTGCTGCATCTCCAGGGCACTCGTCGCGACGCCGCCGGCGTTGGCCGCCTTGCCGGGAGCGAAGGTGACGCCGCGGGCCGCGAAGGCCCGCACGGCCTCCGGGGTGCACGGCATGTTGGCGCCCTCGGCGACGATGGTGCAGCCGTGGTCGGCGAGCGTGGCGGCGTCGTGGCCGTTGAGCTCGTTCTGGGTGGCGCACGGCAGCGCGATGTCGCAGGCGACGTCCCAGACCGAGCCGCCGGCGACGTACGACGCACCGGAGCCGCCGCGCGCCTCGGCGTACGCGCTGATGCGCTCGCGCCGGACCTCCTTGACCTCCTTGAGCAGCGCGAGGTCGATGCCCTTCTCGTCGACCACGTAGCCGCTGGAGTCGGAGCAGGCGACGACGGTGCCGCCGAGCTGCTGCACCTTCTCGATGGCGTAGACGGCGACGTTGCCGGAGCCGGAGACCACGACGCGCTTGCCGTCGAAGGATTCGCCGCGGGCGTTGAGGATCTCGGAGACGAAGAAGACGAGGCCGTATCCGGTCGCCTCGGTGCGGACCTGGGAGCCGCCCCAGGTCAGCCCCTTGCCGGTGAGCACGCCCGACTCATAGCGGTTGGTGATCCGCTTGTACTGCCCGAAGAGGTAGCCGATCTCCCGGCCACCCACGCCGATGTCGCCCGCGGGAACGTCGGTGTACTCCCCGATGTGGCGGGAGAGCTCGGTCATGAACGACTGGCAGAAGCGCATGATCTCGCCGTCGGAGCGGCCCTTCGGGTCGAAGTCGGAGCCGCCCTTCCCGCCGCCGATGGGCATGCCGGTGAGAGAGTTCTTGAAGATCTGCTCGAAGCCGAGGAACTTCACGATGCCGAGGTAGACCGAGGGGTGGAAGCGCAGGCCGCCCTTGTAGGGGCCGAGCGCGGAGTTGAACTCGACGCGGAAGCCGCGGTTGATCTGGACCTGCCCGCTGTCGTCGACCCACGGCACCCGGAAAATGATCTGCCGCTCCGGCTCGCACAGCCGTCGGATGACCTCGGCGTCGGTGTACTCCGGGTGCTTGGCCACCACCGGGCCGAGGCTGTCGAGGACCTCGTGGACCGACTGGTGGAACTCCGTCTCGCCGGGGTTGCGGCTGAGCACCTCGTCATAGATGGCGAGCAGCTTCTCGTCGAGCGCGGGCATGGAGCCCCTTTCGGGCACGGGGACAGGGCAGGATGGTGCTACGGAAACGAAACCGAACCGTAACAAGCCCGAAACGAGCGGTGCGCGGCGCGTCGGATCCCGAGAAGGTGACGCGTGGCGTGGGGCGTCGCGCCGAGCGATGCCTGGCTGTGTTCTCGCCATGGCTAGCCTTGCGACCATGCCGACGCTCTCCGAGGTCATGGCCCTCCTCGACGGGTGGTACCCGCCCGCGACCGCCGACTCCTGGGACGCGGTGGGGCTCGTGTACGGCGACCCGGCCGCGTCGGTCTCGAAGGTGATGTTCGCCGTCGACCCGGTCCTCCCGGTGGCGCAGGAGGCGGCCGCCTGGGGCGCCGACCTGCTCGTGGTCCACCACCCGCTCTTCCTCAAGCCTGTGCACGGCGTCCCGGCGACCACGCCGAAGGGCCGCACGCTGGCCACGCTGACCGCTGCCGGCTGCGCGCTGCTGACCGCCCACACCAACGCCGACCAGGCGGTCGGCGGCGTGTCGGAGGCGATGGCGCTCGCGCTGGGCCTCCGCGACCTGCGGCCGCTCCTCCCGGCCGCTGCGGGTGACACCGGGCCGCTCGACAAGCTCACCGTCTACGTCCCGGCCGCTCAGGCCGACGCGGTGCGTGACGCGCTGGCGGACGCGGGGGCGGGCCGGATCGGCGACTATGACTCTGCGTCGTTCTCCTCGCCGGGCGAGGGCAGGTTCCGCCCGCTCGAGGGCGCGCGGCCCACGATCGGCAGCGTCGGTGGTCTCGAGGTCGTCGACGAGGTCCGGGTCGAGTGCGTGCTCGCGCGGTCGCTGCGCAGCCGGGTGGTGGCGGCCATGCTGGCCGTGCATCCCTACGAGGAGCCGGCGTACGACGTCGTCGAGCTCGCGCCTGCGGCCCCGGCGGCGACGGGGACGGGCCGGGTCGGCACGGTCGCGCCGACGACCTTGCGTGGCTTCGCCGAGCGCGTGGCTGAGGCGCTGCCGGCCACGGCGGCCGGGATCCGCGTCGCAGGCGACCCCGACCGTCGGGTGGAGCGGGTTGCGCTGTGCGGCGGCGCGGGGGACTTCCTGCTCGACCGGGTGGCGAGGAGCGACGCCGACGTCTACGTGACGAGCGACCTGCGCCACCACCCCGTGAGCGAGTTCGCCGAGAAGGACGGGCCGGCCCTGATCGACGTACCCCACTGGGCGGCGGAGTGGACCTGGCTGCCGGTCGTGGAGGCGCGGCTGCGGACCGCGTTCGGCGAGGCGGGAGGCGATACGGTGGACACCCGCGTCAGCACCACCGTGACCGACCCGTGGACCTTCCGGATCTGAGGAGCACACCCTGAAAGCCGACCCCTACGCGCAGCTCAAGCTGCTGGACGTCGCCGAGCTCGACGCTCGCGCGCACCAGCTGCGTCACCGCCGCGCCCACCTGCCCCAGACGGCCGTGATCGATGAGCTCCGAGCGACCCGCAAGCGCCTCGACGACCAGGCGCGCGATGCGCGGGTCGCCCGCGACGATCTCGACCTCGCCCAGCGCAAGGCCGACAACGACGTCGAGGCGGTGAAGACGCGGCGCCGCCGCGACCAGGAGCGGATGGACTCCGGCGCGGTCAGCAACCCCAAGGACCTCGCCCGCATGCAGCAGGAGCTGGCCTCCCTCGAGCGGCGCATCAGCGTCCTCGAGGACGAGGAGATCGAGGTCATGGAGCAGCTCGAAGCCGCCCAGTCCGCGGTGGCCGACCTCGAGGCCCAGCTCGCCGACGTCGACGCGAAGCTCGCGGTCGCCGAGGAGGAGCGCTCCGCCGAGGTCGCGAAGATCGACGAGGAGCTCGCCGGCGTCGAGGCCGAGCGCGGGCCCGCCGCCGAGGGGATGCCGGCCGACCTGATGACGCTCTATGACCGGCTCCGGGAGCAGAAGGGCGGCATCGGCGCCGCGGAGCTCCGCGCTCGCCAGTGCGGCGGCTGTCGGCTGACGCTCGACCCGGCCGAGATCGCGCGCATCCGCTCCCTGCCCAGCGACGAGGTCGTGCGCTGCGAGGAGTGCTCGCGCATCCTGGTGCGGACCTCGGAGTCGGGGCTCTGACCCTGTGTCGGTGCGCAGCGTCATCATCGAGGCGGACGGCGGCTCCCGCGGCAACCCCGGCCAGTCGGCGTACGGCGCCGTCCTGAAGGACGCCGAGACCGGCGAGGTCATCGCGGAGGACGGAACCACGATCGGGGTCGCCACCAACAACGTGGCGGAGTACCGCGGCCTCATCGCCGGTCTCGAGCTCGCCCGCGAGTTCGCGCCCGACGCCGAGATCGAGGTGCGGATGGACTCCAAGCTCGTCGTCGAGCAGATGTCGGGACGCTGGAAGATCAAGCATCCCGACATGCGGCCGCTCGCGCTCGAGGCGAACCGGCTCGCGCCGTTCGGGACGACCTTCACCTGGGTCCCGCGGGAGCGCAACAAGCACGCCGACCGGCTCGCGAACGAGGCCCTCGACGGGCTGCGCAGCGGCGTGACCGTGGCCGGCGGTGCCGACGAGTCGCTGGTCGCCGAGGTCGAGTCGCCCTCCCGGGCTGAGCCGCGCCGGGAGGCGGCGCCCGCGCCGCAGCCGCCCGCGCAGGGCTGGGGCAAGGCCGGTGGTCCAGCGACGACGCTCATCCTGTTGCGTCACGGCGTCACGCCCCACACGCTGGACAAGCGTTTCTCCGGCGGCCTCGGCGGCGCCAACCCGGGCCTGTCCGACGACGGTCGCGCCCAGGTGCGGCTCGCCGCGGAGTGGCTCGCGCCCGCGGCCGAGCGGGTCTCGGCCGTGGTCGCGTCCCCGGTCCGCCGCACCCGGGAGTCGGCCGAGATCGCCGCGGCGGTCCTCGGCGCCGCGGTCGTCGAGGAGCCGGGCTTCGCCGAGACGGAGTTCGGCGCCTGGGACGGGCTGACCTTCGCCGAGGTGGGGGAGAAGTACCCCGACCAGATAGCGGCCTGGCTCGGTTCGCTCGACGTCGCACCGGAGGGCGGCGAGTCGTTCCGGGCGGTGGAGGCGCGCGTCCTCGCCGGCCTCGACCGCGTCCTGGAGACGTACGCCGGCCAGGCGGTCGTCATCGTCAGCCACGTCACGCCGATCAAGATCCTGGTTGCCCGGGCGCTCAAGGCGCCCCTGGAGGCGGTCTACGCGATGGAGCTCTCGCCCGCGTCCGTCTCGGTCGTGGCGTTCTATCCGGACGCCAGCGGCGGTGCGCCGCGGGCCTCGCTGCGGCTCTACAACGCGCTGCCGCCCGAGCGCGACGCGTTCTCCGCGGCCGCCACACAGTGGTGACGCGGGCGCCGGGCGTCGGGCGTCGGGCGTCGCGCGTCGGGCGTCGCGCGTCGGGCGTCGGACGCGGCCGCTCAAACTGTCACGGTGACCGTCTGGTACGAAGGTGACAGTTCGGGAGTGTCACGGCGCACGCGAACTGTCACCGTGACACTTTGCGGCGCCGAGGTGTGCTGGGCTCAGAGCTCACTGACGACCACGTCGAGCTGGGTGCCCTTCGCCGTCGGATCGCCCTGCTCGACGGCCCAGCCGAGGTCGCGGAGCGCCTCCGCCAGCGCGGCCGGGGTGCGCGGCGCGGCGCCGGCCTCGAGGAGCGCCCGGACGATGCGGCCCTTCGTGGCCTTGTTGAAGTGGCTGACCACCGTGCGCCTGCCGTCGACCTCGTGCAGGACCCGCACGGTCGCCGTCCGGGCGGCGATCTCGCCCTCGGGCCGCCAGAAGGCGGCGTACGTCCCCGACCGGAGGTCGACGAGCAGCCCGCGCCCCAGCGCCTCGACGACCCCGGGACCGAGGTGGCGGCGCCAGTGGGCCTGGACACCGCCGAGACCTGGCAGCGTGGTGTCACCGGAGAGCCGGTACGCCGGGATCCGGTCGCCCAGGCCGACCAGCCCGAACACGCTGCTGGTGACCATGACCCGGCCCGCGGCCCGACGCTTCGCGGCGGTCGAGAGCGTGGCGGGGTCGAGGGCGTCGTACACCACACCGGTGTAGATCCGGTCGGCACGCGCCGTCGGCGCTTCCCGCAGGGCCGCGTTGAGATCCACCAGCTCGGGCTGTGTCTTCGGGATGCCCAGCACGTCCACGGCCTTGACCGGATCGGCGGCGCAGAGCTCGACGAGCGCGTCGATGACCTCGGCACGCGCAGGGGTCAGGACCGGCAGCGACAGCGAGCCCAGATCGAGCGGGGCGCCGCGACGCGGCGCTGTCTTGCCCTCGGACGGCGGGAGCAGGATGAGCACGGTGCAATATCGTGCCGGTATGCCTTCGAACCGCGTCATCCGGGTCGCCCGCGCCGACGACGGCGTCGCCGCGCAGAGTCTCCGCGAGGGGATCGCCGCCATTCAGGAAGAGCTCGGGGTCACCCCTGCCTTCCCGCCCGAGGTCGAGGAGGCGGCGGTGAAGGCCGCGGCACAGCCTCGGCTGCCCGAGCTGGACCGCACCGACCTGCCGTTCGTCACCATCGACCCGCCGACGTCGATGGACCTCGACCAGGCGCTCCACCTCGAGCGCGACGGCGACGGCTACGTCGTGCACTACGCCATCGCCGACCTGGCCGCCTTCATCAGCCCCGGTGACCCGGTCGATGTCGAGGCCCACAAGCGCGGCGAGTCGCTCTACGGTGCCGACTCCAAGATCCCGCTGCACCCGACGGCGCTCTCCGAGGGTGCGGCGTCGCTGCTGCCCGACCAGGTCAGGCCGGCGCTGCTGTGGACGATGCGGCTCGACGCCGAGGGTGAGCTCACCGGGACCCACGTCGAGCGCGCACTGGTGCGCTCGGTCGCCAAGCTGGACTACGCCGGTGTCCAGCAGATGTTCGACAAGGGCGAGTTCGAGGGTGCGTACGCCGACTCGCTCCCGCTCCTGGAGACGATCGGCGAGCTCCGGATCGCGAAGGAGGTCGACCGCGGTGGTGTGAACCTGCCGTTGCCGGACCAGGAGATCAGCGTCGAGGGCGACCGGTGGAGCCTGGAGTTCCGCGAGATGCTTCCGGTCGAGGAGTGGAACGCCCAGCTGTCCCTGCTGACCGGTTTCGGTGCCGCGGACCTCATGGTCTATGCCCGCGTCGGTGTCCTGCGCACGCTGCCCCCGCCGGACCCGCACGACATCCAGCGGCTGCACCGCACCGCTCGCGCGCTCGGGATCGACTGGCCGGCGGAGATGCTCTACCCCGACTTCATCCGGACGCTCGATCCCGCGAACCCGACCCACGCGGCGATGACGGTCGCCTGCACCCGGCTGCTGCGAGGCAGCGGGTATGCGACCTTCGACGGCGAGCTGCCGGCGCTGACCGAGCACGCCGCCCTGGCCTCGGAGTATGCCCACGTCACCGCGCCGCTGCGCCGGCTCGTCGACCGCTACGCCGGCGAGATCTGCGTGGCGCTCTGCGCCGACCAGCCCGTGCCGGAGTGGGTGCGAGCCGCGCTCCACGAGTTGCCCGACACGATGCGCGGGTCGGGGCACCGGTCCGCGGCCTACGAGCACGCCGTCGTCGACCTCGTCGAGGCCGGCGTCCTCGCGCCGAGGCTTGGCGAGTCCTTCGCCGCCGTCGTCGTCGACGTCGAGGAGAAGGAGCCGGTCCGTGGCTCGGTCACCGTCCAGCAGCCCGCGGTCGAGGCGCCGGTCGTCGGCACGGAGCCGCTGCCGCTCGGCACCGAGGTCGAGGTCGTCCTCGCCACCGCGGACGTGGCGGCCCGGAAGGTCTCGTTCACCCTGGCCTGACCCTCGCGCCGAGAGGTCACCGATTCGCCTCCGAGATGTCGTGACCCCGGAATGCATGACGTCTCGCGGAGAACGGGCGACGTCTCGCGGGGGTCAGTCTCCGGTGGCGACGGGGAGGTCGAGGTTGCTCCACTGTGACCACGAGCCCGGGTAGAGCGCGGCGTCGATCCCCGCGATCGCGAGGGCCGCGACCTCGTGGGCGGCGGTGACGCCGGAGCCGCAGTACGCCGCGACCGGGCGCGACCCGTCGGCGCCGAGGGCCGCGAACCGGGCACGCAGCTCCGCGGCGGGCAGGAAGCGCCCCTCCGGGTCGAGGTTGCCGGTCGTCGGCGCGCTCACCGCACCGGGGATGTGCCCGGCCTTGGGGTCCACCGGCTCGGTCTCCCCGCGGAAGCGCTCGGCCGCGCGAGCATCGACCAGCACGCCGTCGTACGCCTGGACCTGGCCGAGCTCGAGCGTCGGCAGCGCGCCGCCGGCCAGGGTCACGTCACCCGGCGTGGGGACGACGTCGTCGGTGGTCAGCCCGCCGCCGGCGGCGACCCACGCGGGCAGCGCCCCGTCGAGAAGGCGTACGTCGGCGACGCCCGCCCAGCGCAGCAGCCACCAGGCTCGGGCGGCCGCCAGGTTGCCGTGACCGTCGTACACGACCACCGACGAGCCGTCCCGCACGCCCCAGCGGCGCGCCGCCGACTGGAGGTCGTCGAGCGCCGGGAGCGGGTGCCGGCCGTCGGTGGGCGCGCCGTGGGACGCGAGCTCGGTCTCGAGGTCGACGAAGACCGCGCCCGGCACGTGGCCGGTCAGGTAGGCGGCGTGGCCGTCGAACGGCGGCCCGCCGGCAGCGGTCAGCTGCCAGCGGACGTCCAGCACGACCGGTGGAGTGTCGGAGCCGAGCGCCTCGGCGAGTTCGGCGGGGGAGATGAGGACGGGCACGAGGCCACCCTAGGACCGACGGGTGAGGGTCCGTCCCACAGCCTGGCGATGCATTAACGCGGGCGTAACACGACACGCCACGTCCTGAAACACGCGCTGTTGACAGTCATGAGCCGTGCCTTCTGCGTCCGTGACCGCCCTGTCCGCCCTCGCGACCACCGCACCGTCGCAGATCGACGCCGGCGACACCGCCTGGCTGCTGGCCGCCGCTGCGCTGGTGTTGCTGATGGTGCCGGGCCTGGCCCTGTTCTACGGCGGCATGGTGCGCGCGAAGAGCGTGCTCAACATGATGATGATGACGTTCGTCTCGCTCGCGGTCATCACGGTCGTGTGGGTGCTGGTGGGCTACTCGCTGGCGTTCGGCGACGACGTCGGCGGTGGCCTGCTCGGCGACCCGCACCAGTACGCCGGCCTCCGCACGCTGCTCGACGGCGGCGGCTGGCTCGGCGTACCCCCGATCCTCTTCGCCTGCTTCCAGGGCCTCTTCGCCGTGATCACCGGGGCGCTGGTGTCGGGCGCGATCGCCGACCGCGCGAGGTTCGGGTCGTGGGTGGTCTTCGTGGCGCTGTGGACCGTGCTCGTCTACGCCCCGGTCGCGCACTGGGTGTTCGACACGAGCCGCGCCGGTCACGTCGGTGGCTGGCTGGCCAACCGGGTCCATCTCGTGGACTTCGCCGGCGGCACCGCCGTCGAGGTCTGCTCCGGGGCGTCGGGGCTGGCGCTCGCGGTCGTGCTCGGCCGGCGGGTGGGCTTCGGCAGCGACCCGATGCGCCCGCACAACCTCACCCTCGTCATGCTCGGCGCCGGCCTGCTCTGGGTCGGCTGGTTCGGCTTCAACAGTGGGTCGGCCTTCGCCGCCGACCGTACGGCGGCCAGCGTCTTCGCCACGACACTGGTCGCGGGCGCGGCCGGCACGCTCGGCTGGCTCGCGCTCGAGCGGGTTCGCGACGGCCACGCCACGTCGCTCGGCGCCGCCTCCGGCATGGTGGCCGGGCTGGTCGCGATCACGCCCAGCTGTGCGGCGGTGACGCCGCTCGGCGCGATCGTGATCGGCGGAGCCGCGGGCGCGATCTGTGCGCTCGCGATCGGTCTGAAGTACCGCTGGCGCTACGACGACTCCCTCGACGTCGTCGGGGTCCACCTGGTCGGTGGCCTGGTCGGCACCCTCGGGGTCGGGCTCCTCGCCAGCGCGGGCGCCCCGTCCGGCGTCGACGGGCTACTCTACGGCGGCGGGCTGACCCAGCTGGGTCGCCAGCTGGTCGGCTGTGCGGCCGTGCTGGTCTATGCCTTCGTCGTCTCAGGCGTCCTCGGACTCGTCATCCGCAAGGTCATGGGCTTCCGCATCCATGAGGATCACGAGGTCAGCGGCATCGATCAGATGGTGCACGCGGAGTCGGCGTACGACATCCACAGCGGCGCCGGCTCCCGGACGAGCGTCCTGCACGGCGCTCACCTACCGCACCGCGACTGAGGGGGCGCGGCGCCCGGCGGCCGCCACCAGAGCGGCCAGCTGGCGGCGTGCGCGGCGGCCCTCCGGAATGGCGCGGGTCATCCAGACGTGGAACATCGCCGGGGTCTCGTGCACGTGGACCATGGCGTCGACCTCGGACATGCGACGCACCAGGTCGTCGACCGCGGGGCGCAGGATGTCGCGGTCGCCGATGAAGACGTCGAGCGGGGGAAGGACGCGCAGGTCGCCGTCGAGCGGGCTCACCGCCGGGTCGGCAGGGGAGTGACGTCCGGCCCACCAGCGACCGGCCGCGCGCAGGCCCGACTCGGCCAGCATCGGATCCGTCGCCTCCAGGTCGGCCACCTCCGGCTGCGACAGCGTGGCGTCGAGCCACGGGCACAGCGCCACGACGCGCTCGGGCGCCTGTCCGTCGCCGGCCAGCTCGCGGGCCATCGTGATCACGAGCGCGCCGCCCGCGGAGTCGCCCATCAGGACGGTCGGCACGCCGTCCTCCCGACGCGTCGCGCGCTCGACCTCGAGCAGCCAGGGCAGACCCTCGTCGACCGAGTGGTCAGGGGCCAGGGGATAGGTCGGTACGACGACCTCCGCGCCGCCGCGGACCAGCGACCGCACCAGGCGCCAGTAGTCCGGGGTCAGCGGGTGCATGTAGCCGCCGCCGTGGACGTAGAGCACCCGGGCCGTCGGTGCCTGGCGCTCCGCGCGCCGGCGTACGCGCCACACGGGGCGGTCGGAGGAGCCGACGGTCACCGTCTCGACCCGCGTGACGAGCCGGGTCCACCGCGAGGGCGGGCTGTCGCCGGACCGCTGCCGCTTGCGTGCGGTGGCCAGGGTCCGGCGCGAGCCCTCGAAGGCCGACTTGTCCCGCATCGCCCGCATGGCCAGCAGATAGCACCGCGTCCAGAGCGTGGCCGGACGCCGGTCGACGTCCCAACGCACCGACATGGTCTCCTTCCTCCACGGCGGTCGGTCCGCCGGGTGCGGCGAGGTACCCGTGGTGCGGCGTACCCAACCGCTCGCTCAGCGGCTCACCCGCCGGCGCCGCGCAGGTCGATGGCGAGCTTGACCGCCCCGTGGCCGAGGTCGCGGGCGACGGCCATCGCCTCCGGGACCTGCTCGAGGTCGTAGACCGCGCCGAGACAGTGGTCGACGTCGATGACGCCGGTGTGGATCTCGCGGACCGCGTCGTGGAACGCGACCAGACCCGGCTCGGCCTGAGCGCCTCCCGACCACTGGATCCGGACGAGCTTGCGGAACGCGTCGTTCTGCGAGAACGGCGTGGCCTCGAGACGCTCGGGGAAGCCGAAGCAGCCGACGGTGCCACGGGTGCGCACCGCGGTGACGGCGTCGGCCCGACAGGCGTCGTACCCGGCCGCCTCGATGACGAGGTCCGCGCCGACGCCATCGGTGAGGTCGTGGACGGCGTCGACGACGGACTCCTGCGGGGCACGGACGGTCACGTCGGCGCCGAGGCGTCGCGCGATCGCGAGGCGGTGGTCGTCGAGGTCGGAGACCACGACCTGAGCGAAGCCGAGGCGGCGCAGCTGCTGCAGGAAGAAGAGGCCGGCCGAGCCCGCCCCGATGACCGCGGCCACACCGGTCTCGACACCGGTGTTGCCCTTCTCGGGCCAGATCTGCCGCATCGCGTAGACCGTCGTGCCGTACTGCTGCGCCATGAGCAGACGGGCGGGATCGCCGCCGTCCGGCAGCGCGACGAGATAGCGGTCGGAGATGAGCTGGTACGCCGCGAAGCAGCCGCCGGCGCTGCCGACCGGCACGGTGAGGACCCGCCGACCCACCGGGAACGCCTCGGAGCGGCTCTCGACGACCGTGCCGACGCCCTCGTGGCCGGGATAGCCAGGTCGGCCCAGGAGTGCCTCGGTGTGGAACCCGTGGAAGAGGGTGTGGACGTCGGAGCCGCAGATCGAGCCGCGCTCCATGCGGACGACGACGTCGCCGTCCTCGGCCACGGTCGGGTCGGAGAAGTCGCGGACCTCGATCACGCCCGGACGGCTGATGGTGGCTGCTCTCATCGGTGGTTCCCCGCTCTCACGCCGGATGTCCGGGCTCGACGTCGTCGACGCCCTGGTAGGTCAAGGTCTCATCGCTCTCGCGCTGCTCGTCGGTGTGCTCGGCGACGGGCGCGAGGAGGTGACCGACGTGGTCGCCGAGCGGGAGCCGCTCCAGGACCCGCCCCACGACGTAGCGCGGGAGGTCGTCGAGCAGGGGCACGCCGCCGGGGCCGGGGTGCCAGCGCACGTCGGCGAACTTGTCGACCTCGTCGCCCGTCTCGCCGCCGAAGCGGGCGGCGAGCGGGTGGTCGTCGGCGCCCAGCAGGTGGACGGCGAGGAGATCCGCGCGCTCGGCGACGCGCAGCGTGTGGTTCGCCTCCGACAGGCAGACCAGCAGCCTCGGCGGATCGATGCTGGCCTGGGTGGCGAACCCGACCAGGCAGCCCGCCCGCTCGTGCCCGTCGTACGCCGTCACGACGAAGACCGGGTAGTCCAGACCCTCCACGAACGCGTCGAACTCGTCGGTGCTCAGCGGTCTCATGGCCATGCCCATGCCCGATCCTCTCCGCCTGCAGTCGTCCCGGGGTCGATCGTCGCAACGTACGCCGCCGGGCGCAGCCCACGTTCTGATCTGCGGCAGACCTTCTGGGCCGACTCTTCTGGGCCGACTCTTCTGGGCCGACTCTTCTGGGCCGACTCTTCTGGGCCGACCGGCCAGGGGGCAGCATGGCCTCCATGGAGGTTCTCGCCGGACGTGTGCTGCTGCATCCCGCTGATCCCGAGCGCTCCTGGCGGTTCTATCGCGACGTGCTCGGGCTGGCGGTCTACCGCGAGTTCAGCGGCGGGATCGTCTTCTTCCTCGGCGGCGGCTTCCTCGAGGTCTCCGGGGAGGGCGCGCGCGACGCAGGGACGCCCAACCTCGACCTGTGGCTGCAGGTCCGCGACCTGGCCGCCGAGCACGAGCGTCTGGCCGCGGCGCAGGCCACGATCCTGCGCGAGCCGCGCCGCGAGCCCTGGGGCCTGCTCGAGATGTGGGTCAGCGACCCCGACGGCGTACGCCTCGTGCTCGTGGAGGTGCCGGAGGATCACCCGCTGCGTCGCGACACCCGTCCGACCTGATCCATCGCCGGGGCCCGCGGGTAGTGGCCGGTCATGTGACCGGGTAACGCTCGGAGAGAGGCGCCGAGCGAGGAGGACGAGGTGGTCGTCGCCGTCCTGTTCGCCGTCGCGGCGGGCGCCTGCTTCGCCGTCGCGAACCTGGTGCAGCAGCGGGCGTCGCGCACACGCCGCCCCGGCCCGCTCTCGCCGCGGCTGGTGCTCGAGCTGGTCCGGAACCGCACCTGGCTGCTCGGGCTCGGGCTCGTCGCCACGTCGTACGGCCTGCAGTCGGTCGCGCTGTCCTTCGGCCCGCTCGTCCTCGTGCAGTCGATCATGGTCAGTGAGATCCTCGTCGCCGCGCCCGTGTCGGCACGACTGCACCACCAGCGCGTCGGTGTCCGGTTGGTGCTCGGCGCGGGTGCCGTGGCGATCGGTCTCCCGCTCGCCCTGGTCATGACGTCGCCGTACGGCGGCGACCCGGCCGCCTCGAACGGTGCGTGGCTGCTGACGGTGGCGGCGGTCGGCGCGGTGGCCGCGCTCGGTGTCGTGGCCCGCGGACTGCTCCACGGCGTGGCTCGCGCCTCGGCCCTGGCCTTCTCCGGGGCGGTCGTGATGGGCAGCCAGTCGGCGCTGCTCGACGTCAGCCTCGTGCACCTGCGCCAGGGGCCGGTGGCGGTGGTCACCGCCTGGCAGAGCTATGTCCTGGTCGTCGCCAGCCTGCTCGGCGGCTGGCTGATCCAGGCGGCCTACCGGGAGGGGCCGCTCGCGGCCAGCCTGCCGATGCTCGACGCGGGGGAGCCCCCCGTCGCCGCGCTCATCGGCGTCCTCGTCTTCGGCGAGCGGCTCCAGACCGGCCCGGTCCGGCTCCCGCTGGCCGTCCTCGGTCTCGTCCTGGTGATCCTCGGCATCGTCGCCGTCGACACCTCGCCGACGGTGCAGCGCGTCGCGCGCGACGAGCGTCGGGACGAGCAGGGCACCTCCGAGCCGGACCCGAGCATCGCAGGCGGCTGACGTACGCCGCCCGGCGCGTCACGTCCCGCTGGCCGCGTCTGGCTGGGCGAGGACGTCGGCGGGGGGGATCGAGAAGTGGCCGTGCGCGGGGTGGATCTCCAGCCGGGCGTGCGGGATGGCCGCCGCGAACCGCCGGGCGTGCGCGAGCGGCACCGTCGTGTCGACGTCGCCATGGTGGATGACGGTCGGCACGGTGATCTCGCCCGGCTCGAACCCCCACGGATGCGTCAGCAGCCGCAGATCCTGTGCAACCCCGACGCTGCCCTGGCGGAACGCCTCCAGATAGCCGGCGACGAAGTCCTGCCACTGGTCCTCCCGAGACAGCGCCTGCCGGTCAGCCGCGGGCATCTCGGTGGTGACGACGCGGAAGAAGAGTCGCGGCGCACGACGCCCGAGCGCGGCGAGGCGGGCGAGGAACCACCCGCCGAAGCCCGGCACCCGGGTGCCGAGCCGCAGCGACCGGCGCTGCCAGGGCGCCATCCCGTTGGTGGACCACTCGGGCGGGCCGAGGGGCGTGTCGAGGACCAGGCGCGGAAACCGCTCGGGGGAGCGGGCCGCGCAGGCGGCCGCGAACGCGCCTCCGCCGGAGACACCGAGGACCTGGGCGCCGGCGATGTCCAGCGCGTCGAGCACGTGGGTCGCGTCCTCGACCCAGTCCACGACCCGGTCCAGTCGGCGCGCGCTCGTGCCGCCGGTGCCGGGACGGTCGGGCGCGATCACCCTGCGCCCGAACTCGTCGGCCGCGGCGGCGAAGCGGCGGGCGGCGAGGCGCGAGTCGGCCAGCCCGTGGCACAACAGCACCGGCGTGGCCTCCGGTGCTCCCACGACCTCCACCGCGACCACGCCGCCGTCGGGGCGACGTATCTCCACCTCTCCATCGTGCGCGCCGGCGGCAAGTGGTGCACATGGCGGCACGCGGCGCCGACGCCGGTGAGGCCGGGCACGGCCGGCGTACGCCCGTCTCAGCACCCGATCGGCACTGCTTCTCGATTCGGCTCGTGGGAATCTGTGGTCACGCACGTTCGAGGAGGCATTGATGAGCGACCAGCAGGTGCGTCAGATCGTCCTCTCCACCGACGACCTGGACGCGTCGATCGCGTTCTATGAGTCGTTGGGCTTCGCGCTGAAGTTCCGCGACGGCGCGCACTACGCCGCGCTCGACGGTGGCTCGGTGACGATCGCCCTGGCGACGTCGATCGACCATCCGCTGCCCGGCAAGGTCGTTGTTGGCGTCAAGACGGACGACGTCGACGGTGCCGCTGCGGCGATCGAGCAGAGCGGCGGCGCGATCGTGAAGGCGCCGTACGACGACGCCCACGAGCGGCGTGCGGTCGTCTATGACAACCAGGGCAACGGACTGGTCTTCTACAAGCCGCTTCCGCGCTGAGGCGCGCGCGGGCGTCCCCGGAGTGGGACGCTTCACCGGTGAGAACCGACAAGGACCGCGTCGACAGGGTCATTCGCGCTGGACGCCGCGTGGTGCGGGTGAGCTGACGCCCGCGCGGCGGCAACCTGCGCGACCTGACTGACCGGTCAGTCAGGCTGCTGAGACGCCGCCGCAACGAGGGGGCGGCTGCACGCCGGGGCGCACTGGTCCAACGTGGGGCGCATGGTCGACTACGAGCTCACCTCGTCCATCGCGAGGATCGCCTGCAGCGCTTCGCGATGGGCGAGGTAGGCGCGGCGGCCGGCCTTGGTGATGCGGTAGGTCGTCGAGGCGCCGGGGCCGCGGCCGTGCTTGCGGATCTCGACATAGCCGGCCTTGGCGAGCTCGGTCATCTGCTTGGACAGGTCGGAGTCACTGATCTGCAGGTGGTCCCGGACGAAGGCGAAGTCTGCATCCATGGCGCTGGCGAGCAGGGCCATCGCAGCGAGCCGCTTCGGGGCATGGATGACAGGATCGAGGCCGAACTGGTTCATCCCAGTCGCACCCGGACGCGGGCGGCGGCCGCGGCGTACGCCTTCTCATACCACGCGATCGTGGGCGTCACGACGACGAACGCGACGATCGCCGCCACCCACGGCTCGGTCAGCCACAGGACGAGCGCGACGACGCCGACCACGACGACGGCGCCCACGACGAAGGCGAAAAGGACCCGGCGGATCTCCTCGGGTGCCCGACCGCGGGGCCAGGTGCCGCGATAGCGGCGGTACCAGACCACGAACATCAGCTCGACGACCACCAGCGCGAGGAGAGCCAGGGTGCGGAGTGGGCCATCGTCGGGGAGGGCCATGGCGAGGCAGAAGGCGGCCGCCCAGAGCCCGGTCGCGGGCGGGTACCACGCCGGGGTCGGCGGATAGTCGACGTACGGCGCCGCCGCGGCCCGGTCGGCCTGACGCAGCGTCTCGGCGAGATCGTGAGCACTTTCCATGACAGCAAGCATTCCGAGTGCTTTCCGGATCGTCAAGTGCTTTGGTGGCGTCAGATCCGTGGTGCACGGGGAGTGCGACCGACCCCTCATCGGGGTACCGTCGAAACTCGGAGAGTCTCAGGGGGCGCTATGGCAGACCACGCAACTCCGGACATCGTCCCGCTGCTCGGGCGCGGACACCATCGCACCATGCGCAAAGGCGCGTGCTTCATGGAGATGGCGTCCTACCTGGCGGGGGAGAAGTGGTCGGACCACCCGCGATGTACCCATCCGCTGCTCGGGGAGCTGGCGCGCGACGTCAACGACGCGGTCTCGGACGACACGCGCCAGCGGCTGGCGCCGATGATCCCCGACGTGGTCGGCCTCAACCCGACCGATCCGCGCGTCGACGCCTGGATCGCCCGGCTGGCGACGATCGCGGCGCTCCCGATCAGCGCCTACGCCACCCAGCGGGTCGTGGCGGTGGGGCTGCTGCGGTGCGAACGGATGCTGGCCGAGATCGAGTCGCGGCCGTCGTACGACCTCTCACCGCTGGCGTCGGACGCATTCTCGGACGCGCCGGAGGCGGCCACCTGGGCGCATGACTTCGTGCGCCAGATCGGCGTCCCGTCCGGTCGCCGGACCGGGCGGACGTTCGCCAGCGAGACCGGTCCCGTGATCGTCCGCCACTGCGTGAGCGGCATCGCGCAGGCCACCGTCCGCGATCGCGAGGAGCGCCTGCTGCAACTCCTCCACCAGGCGATCGACCTGTGCCGTGTCGCCCAGGCGCAGCCGGAGAGCCGGAGGTACGACGTCGAGCCGTTCGCCCGCCGCAGCGGGTAGGCGGGCGGTCAGATCTGAAGCCTCAGCGGGACCGGCGTACGTGACGCGCGGCCAACCAACACTCGAACCGACCGTGCGGCGTGCGCAGGTAGGACCGATAGCGGGCGTCCAGCTCCGCGATCTCCTCCCGCAGGCCGAACATCTCGAACTCGACGAGACGGTCGGGCGCGCACTCGTGCGGAGCGTCAATCGAGCGGTCCAGCGACTCCCCGCACCGCTCGCACGGCATATAACGGGACACGAACACAGTGACCTCCTGTTCGCGACGGCCCCCGAAGCGGCCTCGGTACCCCGGCGCCGTCGGCCCCCAAACCTCGGTATGGCCGCCGTGCTCCGGAGGGGCTAGTGTCGCCCCTTGCGGGCAGGTGCCAGAGCGGAGGCTCAGATGGCAGACAACGCAGAGTTCGCGCGCTCGATCTACGAGGCGTGGAACAACCGCGACTTCGACTACCTCACGGAGTCGGTCGCGCCCGAGGGCACCATCACCATGATGGGCAGCGGAGAGGTCTTCCGCGGTCCTGACGGTGTCCGGCAGTACAACACGATGTGGGCAGACGCGTTCCCCGACGGGCGGATCACCATCGACCGCGTCATCGCCCAGGACGACTGCGTCGTGGTGGAGTTCACCGGCCGGGGCACCCACACCGGCACGATGAACACCTCGGCCGGGGACATCCCGGCCACCGGTCGCTCGGCGACGCTGCACTTCATCGACGTGATGGAGGTCGCCGACGGCAAGGTACGCACGCAGCGAAGCTATTTCGACACCGGCGCTCTGATGGCGCAGCTGGGTCTCACGGCCGCTCAGCCCGCCACCACCGCCGACTAGTTTCTCGGGCCGGATCCCGCACAGTTCGTGCACTTCTTCGGCACCTGCCCCGATGCCGCCGTCCTCCGCTTCCAGTTCGTGATCGCCTACGGTGGTTGGTGAGCCGACCCGGCTCACCGGACGAGGGAGCCGTACCCGGAGCGCGACAAGACGGCCGGTAGGAGTCGTCGTGAGTTGGCTCGTCCTGGCCGTGTCCGGTGTTCTCGAAGCAGTGTGGGCGGTGGCGCTCGGGAGGTCAGAAGGACTGACGCGCCTGATTCCCACGCTGGTGTTCGCCACCGGCCTCGGGCTCAGCATGGGAGGCCTGGCCTACGCCATGCGCACGCTCCCCGTCGGGACGTCGTACGCCGTCTGGGTCGGCGTCGGCGTGACCCTGACCGTCGCGTACGAGATGGCCAGCGACGGCGGTTCGGTCAGCGTCGCCAAGATCCTGCTGATGCTCGGCCTCGTCGCCTGCCTCGTCGGTCTGAAGGTCGCGCACTGACAAGCGGTCATCCGCATGACCGGGTTCGACGCCTCTCCGTGCTGACACCTGGTTCGCTCGTGCCTGCCCCGCGCCGATCGTGTCCTGGCATCCAGTACGGCGGTGGTCGGACCTCGGTCCTGTCCACTGGTGCTGGCCAATCGGCTCAGCCGGCCTGCTCGTACCGCACCGCGCGATCACGGCCAGCGGTCTTCGCGCGGTAGAGGGCGACGTCGGCGCGGATCAGCGTGTCCTTGACCGAGACCTTCTTGTCCATGGGCGCGATGCCGAAGCTGATGGTCGGCCCCTGTCCGGACGGCCACCCGTCTTGGAAGCGCCTGCGGATGGTGGCGGTGACGGCCTCGGCCCGTTGTCCGTCGGTCAGGATGAGCGCGAACTCGTCACCGCCGAGCCGGCCGACGAGGTCATGGGGTCCGACCGCGTTGCTGCACACATCGGCGAACTCGATCAACGCATGATCACCTGCGGCATGACCGAGACCGTCGTTCAGCGCCTTGAATCCGTCGAGATCGGCCACGAGCAAGGCGGCGTCGCGCTTGGAGAGACGATCGGCCAAGCGCATGAACTCATATCGATTGAGGACGCCGGTGAGCGGGTCGCGGGTGGCGCGAAGGCGCAGTTCGGAGGTGGCGCTTTCATAACTCAGTGTCGACATGCTGAAGGTGACCACGACCAGCATCACCGTGGTGAGCAGTGTGGTGACGGCGGGGCCGAAGACGTTGACGAAGACCGGGTCGAGCGGGCCGACGGCGAGGAAGCACACCGTGCGGCCGAAGTAGTAGACCGCGACGACGGTCGAGATCGTCGCCATCGAGAGCAGGGCAACGTCGTGCGGGTGCTCGTCATGGCGGGGTTCCCCGTGTCGAGATCCGACAAGGCTCCGCCGGTGGGCCCACAGCTCACCGCAGGAGAGCGCGAGCATGAGCGTCATGCCGATGAGAAATGCCGATCCTCCGGTCCACGTGTCGTGAACAGGGTCATCGAGCAAGGAGACAAGAAGGACGACGCCCGGCCCCACGCCGAGCAGCCAGCGCCTGGTGACCTTGTGTCGCAGCGTGCGAGCGCCCGCCCAGACGCAGGCCGAGCCGAGCACCGCAACGGCGTTTCCACTCGGGTTGGCGACCACCTGAACCGGCGTGCCGTTGCACAGGAAGAGCAGCGCGCTGGCGACGTACAGTCCCAGAGCCGATGACCACCAGCGGGCGTAGCTGGACCGGGTGCTGCGGGAGGGACCGACGTAGAAGAGGACGAGCACCGTCAACGCGACCAGCCCGAAGGCGACTCGCAGCGTGATCACGTCCAACACACGCAGCAGGCTATGGCGTCCCATCGGCCGGTGTGGTGAAGATGCCGGAAGTCATGGTCGGGTCTTGGTTCCGTAGCCGTGATTCCGGCCCCGTGGTCTGCATCATTCGGCGGCGAAAGCATCCGGTTCTGACCTAGCCTGCAGGCGAGGGGGGACCATGAGAAGACTTCAGCGTGCGGTCGGCCTGGTGATCGTGGGCATGGCGGTGCTCGGTGCGGCCGCGCTGTCGTGGGCGTTGTCCACCGCCGACGGGCAGATCGCGTCGGTGGCCAACCATGAGGTGGTCATCGGTGTCTGGCGGCTGATGTATGACACCGAGGCGCCGTCTCTGCCCCTGGTCGTGGCGGCCGTCGGCATCGCGCTCGTCTGCGCCGCCGGCGTCGCCGAGACCGAGAGGCGGATCGCCACTCGTGCCCGTCGCAGCGAAGACCAGGCCCGTATGCCGCTGGCTCCGCGCATCGTCATGGAAGAGACCCGTGGAGTGTTCGCGGGAGAGATCACGGTGACAGTCGTCATTCCCGCACACAACGAGCAGGACCGCCTCCCCGCCACGCTGGCGTCGCTGCGGGACCAATCCCGTCGACCGGATCGTGTCATCGTCGTGGCAGACAACTGCACAGACGCGACCGTCGCCGCGGCCCGCGCAGCGGGAGTCGAGGTGACCGAGACGGTCGCGAACTCCGAGAAGAAGGCCGGCGCGCTCAACCAACTGCTCGCGGTGTTGCTGCCGGATCAAGGCGACAACGACCTGGTGATGGTCATGGACGCCGACACCATGCTCGACCGGGGCTTCATCGACCATGCGGTGCGACGGATGAGCGACGACCGTGCTCTGATGGCAGTCGGCGGCCTCTTCTACGGCGAGGAGGGCGGTGGCCTGCTGGGACAGTTCCAGCGCAACGAGTTCGTCCGCTACTCCCGCGACGTACGCCGCCGCCGCGGACGGCTCTTCGTGCTCACCGGCACGGCCTCGGTGTTCCGACCTCGTGCCCTGCGCACGGTGGCCGCCGAACGCGGCCGCATGCTTCCGGGGCGTCCGGGCCAGGTCTATGACACCCTCGCCTTGACCGAGGACAACGAGCTGACGCTAGCGCTGAAGTCGCTGGGCGCGCTGATGATCTCGCCTGGTTCCTGCACCGTTGTCACCGAGGTGATGCCGACGTGGCGGAGCCTGTGGGCGCAACGGCTGCGGTGGCAGCGTGGTGCGCTCGAGAACCTTGGAGCCTACGGTGTGCGACCCCAGACCTTCCGCTACTGGATGCAGCAGCTGGGCATCGGCTACGGCGTCATCGCGCTTGCGTCCTACCTGTTAATGATGCTCGTCATGGCCCTTGCCCTCGACACCTGGGTGTGGTTCCCGTTCTGGATCGGCGTCGGCCTCGTGTTCGTCGTAGAGCGCGTCGCCACCGTCTGGGCAGGCGGGTGGTGGGCGCGGTTGATCGCGCTCCTCATCATCCCGGAGCTGACCTACGCGCTGTTCCTCGACGCTGTCTACATCAAGGGCGTGGCGGACATCTCGCTGGGACATGAGGCTCGGTGGCAGCATGTCGTGACCCGTGCCGAAGCCGCCGGGAGCGGATCATGATCGCGGCTGTGCGGCCGCTCGGGATCTTGCTGCCCGAGAGTGTGCTCTCGTCGCCATGGTTCGCCCTCCTGGCCACCTTCGTCGCTATCAACACGGTCATGTACGTCGCGCTCGCGGTGGGGAAGGCACTCCCCAGGGTCTATGTCACCGACTGGCTGCGTCATCGCTACCGACGGTCGGGGACGCGGAGCATCTACCCCGACGGGCCGCTCTGACGCAGGCCGAGACGCCGGGGCTCCGATGTCGGCTCCCGCGCTTGGCCGGCATCTGTCGATGCGAGGTCGGGCCCAGGATCCTCGGTCTCAGCGACGCTGGGCGCGTCGGTCTGTGTCGGTCGCCCAAAAGGAGGCGAAGTCGGTCGCCTTCAACGGGGTTGCGATCAAGAAGCCCTGGATGAGCGGACACCCCAGCATTGCGAGTGCACGACGCTGCCGCTCTGTCTCGACACCCTCGGCCACCACGGTGAACCCGGTCGCCGCGGCCAGGCGGATCACGGCGGCGACGATCTCGGAGTCCACCGGGTTGTCTCCGAGTCCGGACGTGAATGTGCGGTCGATCTTCACGACGTCGACGGGAAAGCGTTTGAGATAGGACAGGGACGAATATCCGGTTCCGAAGTCGTCGATAGCGATCTGCAGGCCGAGCGCCTTCAGCTCACGCAGGGTCAGGATCGCCGCCTCGGCGTCCGTCATGATGACTGTCTCAGTGATCTCCAGGCACAGCTGGTCAGGCGGGAAGCCGGTGCGCTTGAGAATGGCCTCGACCTCACTGACGATGTCGGGGCGGCTGAGTTGGTGGGCTGAGAGATTCACGCTGATCTTCAGCGGTCGCCGCTCGGGGTGAGCCGTGCTCCATTCCTGGCCTTGTCGGCAGGCCTCCTCGAGGGCCCAGGCGCCGAGTGGGCCGATGAGACCGGTCTCCTCAGCGAGGGGGATGAAGGTGAACGGAGCGACGACGCCGCTGGGGGAGTGCCAACGGAGGAGGGCCTCGGCGCCGACCGTCTCACCGGTGACGGTGTCGACGAGCGGCTGGTAGTGCAGGTCGAACTCGCCACGCTCAAGCGCCCGGCGAAGCGCGGCTTCAAGCTCGAGCCGAGCGCGAGGCACCTCGGCGGTGCCAGGCCGGAAGAGCCGATAGCGCGCCTTGCCAGTGGACTTCGCGCCGGCCGCTGCCACGTCGGCGGCCGCGATCAGCGCCTCGCGCGACGGCACCTGGTCGGACATCGCGACGCCTACTGACGCGCTGATGAACACTTGGTGCCCGTCGACCTCATAACCGGTGTCGAGGGCGTCCAGCACCCGCTCGGCCCAGGCAAGCGCCTGGTCGGAACCGCCCACGTCTTCGATGAGGATCGCGAACTCGTCACCTCCGAGCCTGGCGCAGGTGTCCTCCTCGCGCAGCGTACGACGCAGCCGGGCGGCGACCTGAACGAGGAGACGATCGCCGGCGGGGCGGCCATAGGAGTCGTTCACGAGCTTGAACCGATCCAGGTCGACCACGAGGAGCGCATGCGACGTGCTGTTGCGCTGGGCTCGCGCGAGCGCGTGATCGAGCCGATCCTCGAAGAGACGCCGGTTCGGCAGGTCGGTCAAGGGGTCATGGAAGGCGATGTAGGAGAGCTTCTCTTCGAAGGACTTGCGCTCAGTGATGTCGTGCAGCACCACGACCACCCCGGTCTGTGGCGCGGGAAGGCCCGCGGCGGTGAACGCGACCGGAATGAGGGCAGAGCCAGTCCGTAGCACTGCGTCGTCGTCACCGATCCCGCCGTGAGAACCGGCCAGCGTGGTCAGGTCGACCCGGCCGGCGGCACCATCGAGGGCGAAGACATCGTCGGCGACCGCACCCAACAGCTCGCCGGGGTGGGACAGCAGACGCCGCGCGGCGGGGTTGGCGAAGGTGACCACCCCCGCCGCGTCGATGGCCAACACACCTTCGCTCTGGCCGTTGGTGATCGCGGTCAGGTGAGCCAGTAGGCGAGAGTTCCGGAGCGCCGCGCCGCCGACCGTCGCCAGGGTGCTCAGGGCGTCCCGCTCACCGTCGAGCCAGGCACCACCGCCGACCCGGTCCGCCACCTCGAGGGCAGTCTCGTCGTCGATCGGTGCGCGCAGGGCAGCGGGGGCAACGGCTGTCGTCCCCGTGACCAGTCGCGCTGTCTTCGCCTGCAGCACCGTGGCGGCGGAGGCGAGCAACTGGTCGCGGACCTCCTCGGGATCGTCGGAGTTGCGGACCGCGACGACGGCCTCCTGCACCGCCTCGGCGGACAGGCGTGCCTGGCGTTGAACGACGATGGCGACGTAGGCGCGCTCCACCGTCCAGCCCAGGGCGATCGCAGGCAGGGCCGCCAGCGGGTGGTCGTGGACCGCGATCCCTGCGACAACGCCAAGCAGCAGCGCACCGAGAGAGGCGATCCCGCGGGTCCGCCACTGTTCCCACAGCCCGGTCAGCAACGGGTGCCCGGCGGCCAGCCGCACGATGCCGGCGACGGCGAATGATGACGCGATGGCGAACACCAGACCGCCGGCGCAGCACGCCAAGAGGGCCGCTGAGGAGATTGGCGACTCGACCTGCGCCCCGCCCGCGCGGGCAACGGCGTAGCCGGCGAGGCAGGACAACACCGTCTGGCCGACGTTGAACACCACCTTGACCGGTGCCCGTCGCGCGGCCAGGTTGCCTGCGAAGGATGCGACGGCGACAGCGGTGGCCACCTCGAACGGGCCGATCAACAACACCATCGGGACGAAGAGCGCCTCGTCCAAGTGATCAGACTCGACGCTGCCATGCCGGTGGACGAGCCTGGTGGGACGCACGTGCGTGTAGGTGAGCAGGAGCAGGAGGACCACGAATGAGGCCGGATGGGCGAAGGAGTTCATCCCGTCGCGCACGAGCGCAGCTGTGGCGGCCCCCGCAGCGGCGACACCGACCGTGACGCAGAGGGCCGTGATGGCTGACGGTGAGAGCACCCGGGGTTGCGCGGACGGCGTACGGCTCATGGTCTGCTCCCCTCCCTCACCGGCGGTCATCGTGCGGCCAGTCGGCCTCTCGGCGTGGCCCCGCACCGTAGGACGACGGTACGGGGCCACGCTAGATCAGAGGTCAGTTCCACGCCGCGGACCAGAAACCGGCCGAGGCCCACCCGGTGGCGTTCCATGCTGCCGAGTTCCAGGCGGCGCTGTTCCACGCCGCGCTGTTCCAAGCGGCGGAGTTCCACGCCGCGCTGTTCCAGGCAGCGGAGTTCCACGCCGCGCTCGACCAGTCGTAGGTGTTCCACGCGGCACTGGACCAGCGGTAGGCGTTCCAGGCGGCGCTGTTCCAGGCGGCGGAGTTCCAGGCGGCGCTGTTCCACGCGGCGGAGTTCCAGGCGGCGGAGTTCCAGGCGGCGCTGTTCCAGGCGGCGCTGTTCCAGGCGGCGCTGTTCCAGGCGGCGCTGTTCCAAGCCGCCGAGTTCCACGCCGCCGAGTCGCCCCGTGCCACCCTGCCCGCGTGGATGAGGGAGCCCTCCGATGCGAAGGGCGATCCCGAGCCGTTCGAGGCCGGAAGCCCCACGTTGGCGGCAGGCGCCGTCGGCGCCGAGAGCAGCGTCGTGATGTCGAGCTCGCCGGCACCTTGAGCTGTCTTCGGCACATCAGACAGCGCGGCGGCGGTGCTGGTGAGCTGGCCCTTGACCCGGTTGTTGCTGAGCCATGGGCGCTGCTGCAGCAGCAGAGCGGCGGCCCCAGCGACCTGAGGCGCGGAGAACGACGTGCCGGATCCGCGGAAGTAGGCGGAGTCGACGCGTGCCGAAGGGAAGGTCGTGTCGACGGTGGAGCCGACCGCGCGGGTGGAGACGACGTGCGCGCCGGGCGCGACCAGGTCGGGCTTGGCCAGGCCATCGGCGGTCGGTCCGGTGGAGGAGAACGGGGCGATCGTGTCGTCGGCCCGCTCCGGGGTGGTGGCGTCATCGGCAGAGCCGACCGTCACGACGTACGGGTCGTCACCGGGTTTGGTGATGCCGGCGTCGCCCTGGTTGCCCGCGGCAACGGTGACGACGAGTCCTGCCCGCCACGCCCCTTCCACGGCTGCGTCGAGCGGGTCGATACGCCAGCGCTGGGTGGAGTCGGTGCCGAGGGAGAGGTTCAGAACGCGGATGTGGTCGACCGCGGAGTGGTTGACGGCCCACTGGATGGCGGTGATGACACGGACGATGTCACTGGAGCCATCGGCTCCGGCGACCTTCAGCGACACGAGATCTACTCCGGGCGCGACGCCCTTGACCGCGCCGTTGGAGGCGGCGCCCGAGCCGGCGATCAGGCCGGCGACGAAGGTCCCGTGCCCGAAGCTGTCGGTCCGGTAGCTTCCCTCGCCGGAGAAGTCGTAGCCATCGATGACCTTGCCGGCAAGATCACCTGTGTCGCTGATGCCCGTGTCGACCACGGCGACCGTGACGCCGCGGCCGTCGATCCCCTTCGCCCACGCGCTGGGAGCGCCGTCCGTCTGGGGATAGACAGCGGAGGCGTCGTGGCTGCCGGCCCCCCAGTCAGCGTCCGTGACCTGCACGGGCGCGTTCTCGGAGACCTGGAGGCCGAGCGCTGCGAGCTGTGAGCGCTGCGGACCGGTGACTCTGGCGGCGAAGCCGCCGACGACCGGCAGGTCTGTGTAGCCCGTGCCGTGGGAGACGAGCGAACGAGCCTCGCTGACGGCGGAGGCCGAACCGGTCACGAGGACCTCGTGGGCACCGCGGACGCTGGTTGCGAGCGCGGCCGCTGTCGGGGCCGGCGATGAAGGAAGGGCGGTCGTCGCACGCGCGGTCGGCGCGACACCGACAGCCAGCGCTGCGGCCAGCAGCGCCGGGACCGCCGTACGGAGCCGGCGAGTGAGAGCAAGCATGAAAGGGCTCAACCTCTTGTCGTGCGCAGGACAGGGATGTCGGAATGCGCTGCGGATGGGGGAGACGTGCGGCTCCGTGGGACTCAGCGTCCACGCCGAAGGGCTGCTGCACGATCCTAGAGCCGAGGGGGATACCCGCGCAGACGTTCGAGGATCCTCGACCGCGTGGATCGAGATCGGTCCGGTTTCATCGCGTCCGTGCGTTTTGCGACTTCGGCTCGTTCGCGTGGACCATGGTGGAGGACGGGCGGAGGACACCATGGCTGCTGCAGATCCGAAGGCGACGGTCCTCGGGCCGGTGGCTCCGACGACATGGGCGCTCAAGGGGGTGGCCGGGTGAGCACTGACAGGCGTGAGCCGGAAGCACGCTACGTTCAGTTCGCCGACGACGCGACCCAGGCGCAGTTCGTGAGAATGGCGGAGGCGGATCACCAGGCTCTCCTGAAGGCCGACCAGTGGGGCGCCTCCCTCCCCGTCGCGACGGGACCGGACACGATCGTCAGTGAGCGCCGTGGTCTCCTCCGACGGTTGACGGAGGTGACCGTTCCGGCGCCGACCGCGCTGGTGACGCCGGCTCTCGCCGCCGCCGACCGGGCAGGCTCGGAGGTCCCGCAACGCGTGGCGGGGCTTGGCGGCTGCGTGGCGGAGGCTGCCCTGGCCGCGGCGGCCGGCGAGGTGGTGCTCGATCTGGTCAGGTATCTCGCCGGGTTGCAGCTGTCGCAGCAGCAGGCCCATCCGGCGTACCGCCAGACGGTTCGCCTCGCAGCCGAACTCGAGGCGTTGCACGAGGTGCTCGCGAAAGTCGGTTGCGGCGAGGGGTCGGGATGCGTCAGGGCCCGTGCCCCGATGCACTGGGGCCGCCGGGCCGAGGACGTCGAGGTCGCCGAGGTGCGTGCGGTGCTGGTCCGCCTCGCTGAGACGGCAGGCACGGTGGAGCACAACGATCGTCCGTCTCACTGACGCCCGCGAATCCGTTCACTCGGCTGAGGCGGTCGGCGTTGCCCACAAGGTGAGGTCGCGAGCACCCGTCGGGCGTGCGCCGCCCGTCTAAGAGCAATCGACGGGCGACTGCCCTGTACCTGTTCCAAGCGGGTACGTGCTGCCGGAGTGCCCTGGCGCCCTGAAAGCATCGTGAAGGCGGCGTGAAGCCGGGCTGAAACCGTGGAGCCTTAGCGTCGGTGGTGACGCGTTCGAGGCACGAACGCCACTGAGGAGCCGCCGATGACCACGACCACGACCACCACGGCCGCCGCTGAGTCGCGCACCTACCCGTCCTTGCGCGCTGCGTGGATCCCACTCGCCGCACTGTGCCTGGCCTTCTTCGTCGAGATGGTGGACAACACACTGCTCTCGATCGCACTGCCGACGATCGGCCGCGACCTGGGCAGCGGGACGACGGCGCTGCAGTGGGTCACGGGCGCGTACTCGCTCACCTTCGGCGGCCTGCTCCTCACCGCCGGGTCGGTGGCTGACCGCTTCGGCCGCCGTCGGGTCCTCCTGGTGGGTCTCGCGGCTTTCGGTCTGATGAGCCTCGGCGTCGTCGCGGTCCACAGTTCGGGAGAGCTCATCGCCCTGCGGGCCGCGCTCGGTGTCGCCGCGGCGGCGATGGCGCCGATCACCAACTCGCTCGTCTTCCGCCTCTTCGACGACAAGGCGCTCCGCATGCGCGCCATCACGGTGATGATGGTCGTGGGCATGTCCGGCTTCATCCTCGGCCCGCTGCTCGGCGGCACGGCCCTGGCCCACGTCAGCTGGGAGTGGCTGCTGGTCGTCAACGCGCCGATCGCGCTCATCGCTTGCGTCGGCGTCCGCCTCGGCGTCGCCCCCGACCGGCGCGAGGACCTCACCGACGACACCCTCGACCTGCCCGGCGCCGCGTTGAGCGTCCTCACCATCGGCCTGGCGTGCTACGCGGCGACCTCGGGCGTCGAGCACGGCTGGCTCTCGGCCGGCACGCTCGCCTCGATCCTCGGCGCCATCATCGCTGCGGTCGCCTTCGTGTGGCACGAGCGCCGTACGACGTCGCCCATGCTCGATCTCGGCCTGCTCTCGCACGGCACGGTGCGCGGCGCCACGATCGCGCAGGCAGGCACGTCGATCGCGATGGCGGGTGTGATGTTCGGCCTGGTGATCCACTTCCAGTACGCCTACGGCTGGTCGCCGGTGCGCGCCGGTCTGGCGAACCTGCCCATGATCGCCACGATGCTGCTCGCGACCCCGCTGTCCGAGGGGCTCATCAAGCGGTACGGCCACCGCATCGCCTGTCTCGTCGGCGCCGTACTCCTCGCCGGCGCGCTCGGTGGGCTCGCGTGGGGTGTGGACCACGGGTATGCCGCCATCGCGGTCTCGATGGTGGTCATGACCGTCGGTCTGCGGACCGTCATGACGATCTGTGCCGTCGCACTCATCGACGCCATGCCGAGCAACCGCACCTCGATCGGCGCGGCCCTCAACGACACCGCGCAGGAGGTCGGCACGAGCCTCGGAACCGCGGTGGTCGGGACTCTGATCGCGGCCCTGGTCACCACGCAGCTCCCGGCCGGCAGGTGGAGCGACGCGCTCGTCGCCTCCTTCTTCCACGGCGAGCGCGTCACCTATGCGGTGATCGCCGTGATCGTCGGGGTCATCGCCATCGGTGGTGCTCTCACGCTCACCGACTCACGCAACGCCGAAGAACACCCCTGACCGCGCGGTGTCGCGGGGAGGCGGTCAGCGCCCCCGGCGTGCGGCCCTGAGCATGCTCACGACCATGGGGACCTGCAGGGGAAGCCGCGCATAGGCCGCCGTCCGGAGGCCCATGCTGCCGTGCCGCGACGCGTCGAGGGCCATCTTCACGTTGCCCGGGAACACCGCCACCAGCAGGGCGGCGCTGGCGTACGCCGCCGCCCGCCGGGTCGGACGGTAGCCGAGCCCGGCTGCGCAGAGGAGCTCTGCGGCCCCGCTGGCGACGATCATCTCTCGGTGGGCGGGCACCCAACGCGGCATCAACGGCTCGAAGACCCTTGGCCGCGCGAGGTGCGTCGTCCCGCTGGCGACGAAGGCGGTCACGACCAGGCGGGCGGTGGCGGAGAGCGGCATGTCGAGAGACTAGTCGTGCCGTCGGAAACCTGCCGAGCGTGGGCCCCGCGGAAGGGACTACTTGAGGACTAAACTAGCCATCGACGGCACCCTCGCCGCCGTGACGTGGGAGGTGGCTTCATGGACGTGGTGTTCTTGATCGGGCGCATTCTGTTCGCCTACCTGTTCCTCGGCTCCGCGGTCGGGCACTTGACGAAGTCGAGCGACATGGCCGGTTATGCGGGTTCGCGAGGGATCCCGGCACCCAGGGCCATGGTGCTGGGCACCGGGGTGCAGCTTCTCGTTGGTGGACTCATGGTTCTCCTCGGTGTCTGGGGAGACCTCGGGTCGCTGCTGTTGGCGCTCTTCCTCGTCGGTGCGGCCTTCTTGATGCACCCCTTCTGGAAGGAGTCCGACCCGATGGGGAGACAGATGGAGATGGTCCAGTTCAACAAGGACGTGGCACTGGCCGGCGCCGCGCTGGCGTTCTTCTGGGTCTTCCAGAACGGCGTGGACCTGACCATCACCGACGGACTCTTCTCTTAGCGCGCGACGAACGCAGGCGCGGCGACGTCGTGCCGGTTGACGCGTCCTACCTCTTCGCGACGGCGTTGGCCGCGCGGAGGATGGCCCGGTAGGCAGGGCGGACCTGACGGGGCCGGTTGGCCGCGGCGGGGCGCAGGTCGTCGAGGTCGACGACGCCGGTGGACCGCCAGGTCTTCTGGACGACCGCGATCCGGGTTCGGTTCGTGTGGCGGAGCTTGAGCAGTCGGGCCATCGCCGTACGGATCGCTGTGACCTTGCGTGCGACGTGCCGACCGTTCTTCTCGGCAGCGATGAGGAGGTTGACGTCGACGACGTGATCGCGGGTACGACGGGTCCAGAACTGCTGCAGCAGCGTCTGCTTCTGGGCGGCGGTCGTGGGGTTCGAGGGCGCCGGCGTCGGGTTCGTCGTCGACGGTGGGTTCGTCGTCGCTGTGCTGGGCGTAGTGGTGCCCGGTTTCGGCGCGGTGTCGGCGAGCATGGCACGCCACATGCCGTCGCCGACGATGCCGTTGACCGCCAGCCGGTGCTCGGTCTTGTAGGCGAGCACCGCGGCCTTGGTCTGGGAGCCGTAGATGCCGTCGGCGCCGCTCATGCCGATGGCCTGCTGGACGATGGTGACCACCGGGCCGGTGGCACCGGGCGTGATCAGCGATCCGGAGTAGGTCACGACTTTGGTGTGGAGCGCCGAGGAACCCTTCTCCGCCGTGACGCGGGGGTAGGACGGGCAGGGAGTGGCGCGTGCAGTCGTGTAGGGATCGGCCCAGTTCAGGTCGGCGGCCCGGCAGGGTCCGTAGTCGACGGCTGCGACCTGCTTGGTCCACCAGGAGGTGCGCTTCATGGCGCCCTCCCAGCTCAGCGAGAAGTGCATGTGGTCGCGATGACAGGTGGTGTCGTAGGCCTTCTCGGGATGCTGGGCGCACGACTGATAGGGGCGCCACCCGTCGGAGGCGCGATAGGCGCCCCAGATCTTGCCGTTCCAGATGACGTACATGATCCCGAGCCGGCGGGCGTTGGCGAAGGCGTTGCCCATGGCGTCGGTGGCCAGCAGCCACCTGATCAGTGCGTCTGCTCGGGCCTTGCCGGTGGCGGTCCGCACACTGGTGAACCAGTCGACGGCGCGGCCGTCATAGTGCTCGCTTGTCGGCAGCGGGTCGGTCCCGCAGGTTCGGGAGATGCTGTAGCTGGTGCCGGGGTAGGTGGCCTTGAGCAGGTCCCCGAGGGCGACCACGCCTGGCTTCGCTGTCGGGTCGCAGGAGTTCGCCGGCACATAGACGGCGGGTCTTTCCAACGCGGTGGGCAAGCCGGCTGGGGTGAGGGGTACTGGCTGCGCCGCCGCCTCACCGGTGGCGGCATCGGCCGTCATCGTCGTGGTCGTCGCTGTCGTGGGCGTCGTACCGGCGATGGCGGCAGCCGTGCGCGTATGGGCCGGTCCCGCGGATGCGGCGCCGCCGCCCAGCAGAATGGCGGCGCTGAGCAGGGTCGCGATCGCGGTCTGGGCTCTGGCATGCGGCCGACGCGCCTTGTGGTTCGATCTCAACAGGCCGCGAGGTCGTCGTGACCCTTCCGCTCGGGGCAGCGGTCCGCGCCCCGGCCTCTGCCTCAACCGCCGATGCCGCGGAACGTCGGGCTGCTGCCTCATGAGGAGAACGGTCGTGGAACCACATCAAGGCAATTCGCCGAATCGGTGCACCATCCTCCACTCGTCGCCGGATCTCACCCATCAGCACTACCTCTGACTACCCGGCTGGGCCAGTGGGGGCCATCAATGGGCGAGACGGCGGCGTCTTCGAGCCTGGACGCCGATCACCCCCAGGACCACGGCGATGACCACGAACGTGGAGTAGTGGTCGATCCGGTCGATCACGTCAACGGCCGGCTTGCCGATCGCGTATCCCAGGCCGACGATCGGGCCGACCCACAGCAGCGTGCCGAGCACGTCCAGAGCCAGGAAGGTGCGCAGGCGCATCCCGGAGAGCCCGGCGGCCACATAGATCAGCAGCGAGGGCAGCGGCAGGTAGTAGGCCAGCACGATGGCTGCGGGGCCGAACCACGCCGCCGTCCGCTCGAGCCGGGCGGCGCGCGCCTCGCGCGTGGCCACGCCACGAGGCGAGGGGTCGCGGCCCAGGATCAGGTGCAGCGCACGGTCGCCCCACCGCCGACCGGCCCACCAGAAGACCCAGTCGAACATCATCGAGCCGGGCACACCGGCGACCATCGCGCACCACAACGGCAGTCCGCCCAGCCGGCTGTGTGCCCCGACCGTCACCTCGGCCAGGGTCGATCCGCTGACGACCTCGAGCACCAACGGGTGCGATCCGACGAGCGCCGGGACGAGCGGCCAGACCGCGAGCGAGTACGCGACGTACAGGCCGATCAACAGCGCGACCATCGTGTCCGCGCGTTCGGCACTCTCACCCCAGGGAGTGAGCACGCGTGGGGCCTGCGGTTCGGGGCCATCCGAGGCGAGGGTCATCGGGTCGAGTGTCGCACCCACCAGGTCGCTCCATCTCGATGGAGGCACGAGGAGGCGCTGACGCCGCCCACGTACCTCACATGAAGTGGGCCACGACGGACCACACGACAGCGATCGCAGCCGCGGCGATGGCAACCCAGCCGGCGACGGTGAACGAGCCCGATGGGCGGCGCGCCGCTGCTGCCGCGGCGGCACCGAGGACGGGGGTGGCGCCGCTCCAGAACACGACGAGACTCAGGATGGTCAGCACCATCAGCACGATCTGAGTGCGGGTGCCGGAGAAACGACGCAGAACAAGCGCGAAGAGCAGCGCGGCAAGCACCACGCAGCCGACGCCCGTGATGAGCGCGGGCCCGAGCCCGCCGTCCTCCCCGGCGTCGACGTTGGTGTTGCCGAGGACGATCACGAGAGCGGCGCCGACGAGTCCGGCCGCGGCGTAGGGGACCAGTTCGTTGGGGCGGGCTTCTGGTACGGCGTGGGTGGGTGCGGCCATGGCGGGCTCCTGGGACGGTTCGGTGCAGGGATCGTAGGAGCGCGTCGCCCTGCTACGGATGGCCAGGAACGATGATGTCGCCTTGATTGGGTACGGCCCGTGGCGAAGCGCTCCACCCTCCTCGACAGATGGTCCGGACATCCGCATGGCACCGAGGTGGCCGCGTGAGATCGCAGCTTCCACGTCGAGATCGACGGCGTGCGGGGTACAGCGAACGCCGGTGAGTCGGTCGAGGTGACGCTGCACCGGCTGCCGTCGCGGTCAGCCGCCGGTTGGACGAGCGCCTCGACGCCGGCAAGACTCGGCTATCTGGCGAGTTTCAGCGGATGTCAGCCGGAGAATGCCGCGACTGGAGCACGGGTAGCGTGGGGGCGTGGTCGAGGTGGGTCCGGTCTTGGTCGACCACCGTGAACGGGGCAGCGCGATCCCGGAGGCGCTGGTCGCCGCGGGTCTTGACGTGCGGCTGACGGATCTCCCGGTCGGCGACTACGTGCTCGGGCCCGGGCTGGCCGTGGAACGCAAGGGGCCCACCGACCTCGGCGCGTCGATCCGCGACGGACGCATCTTCGACCAGGCGGCCCGCTTGCAGTCGACGTTTCCTCAGGCGGTGCTGATGGTCGAGGGTGAGCCGCGCTGGATCGCCGAGGACGCGTGGCGCGGAGCGGTGTGCCGGCTGGTGGAGGACGGGTTCACCGTGTTGCACAGCCTGGACGCTGAGGACAGCGCGGCTTGGATCGTTCGACTCGCCAAGCGGGCGCGTCGTGCCGCGCCGACCACACGCACCGACGGCCCCCGCCGGTCTCCGCGTCACCCGTCGGCACAGGCAGAGGTGATGCTGTCCGTCGTACCAGGCATCAGCGTGACCATGGCCCGCAGCCTGCTCGCCGCGTACGGCAGCCTTGCGGCGGTCGCTGCGGCAGCGCCCGAGGGCCTGCTCGGTCACCCCGGCATCGGGCGGGTGCGAGCTGCGCGCCTCGCCGAAGCTCTGCACGGGGAGTACGTCGCAACGGCCGACCGCGAGCCCGAACCCGAGCGACCAACCCGAGGTCCGCGGCCGCCGCGGCGCTGGATCCTCACCGAGCCCGACCGCAGTGCGGCGGAGGCCCAGTCGTTTGACCGTCGCGCGATCGCGCTGCGCGCCCTGCGCTCGGCCGCTGAGGGCGCCCAGCTGATCGACGGGCTCACCGGGGAGGTCTTGGAGGCGAGCTCCGACCCGGCTCCCCGTACGGACTGAGCCCTGCCCGCCACACGGCAGGTGTTCGCTTGCCCACCGGCTTTGATCACGAGCGGTGCGGCACCTGCTCATCTGGAGAAGGTCACGTGCGTGACGCCGCTGGGCGTGGTCACCGACTCGACGCGGTAGTCCTTCTCGATCGCCTCGAGCCCGTCCCATAACCGGACGCCGCCGATGGTGACTCCTCCCGCCTGACGACCGCATCATCCGACCACCGGTCGCGGCGGCGCTACGGTCGCTGGCCCCTATCTCTGCAGCGCCGTGAGCTGGGGGACGTCGTGGCGTCGGGGCCGAAGGAGCCTTCCCACGGCGCCATGCCGACCGGGCCTGCCGCACAGTTCTGGACCTGGTCGTGAGCGCGCGTGCTGACACCCGCCCTCGGCGCAGAGGCAGAGCCTTGAAGTCGATCGAGCGTGCCCGCCGCGCTCGCACCCATGGGCGTGAGCGTGTCTCACCCGAAGGAGAAACGCCGACGGGCACGCAAGAGACCGGTACCCGTTGGCGGCGGAAGGACGCATGTCGGCGGTCACGCATCGCCGCAGACGGTCACACTGAGGTCGGAGCCATATCGTGTGTCCGAACCGGCGTCACGGGACCCGACACGTGGCGAGGCCACGCCTCGCCTGGTCCCGGTCATGACCGCCCGGCGTCACACGCCCGTCGTCCACCTCACTTGCCGGAGCGGACTCGGCGCCACTCGACCTTTGCACGCTCGTACGCCGCCGTGGCTCGCTCAAACTCCGCGTCGGTTCGAACCTTCGCGGCGATGTAGTCAGTCTCCGCCTTCGTCTTCTCGGCAAGCCAGACCGAATGCGCTGGGTTCGGAATCTGACGCTGTCGAGAGCCGGCTCCGCCCCGGCAACCCGTCACGTGAGCCGGTAGCGGCGCAGCTTGCGGTAGAGCGTGGCGCGGGCGATGCCGAGCAGCTCCGCGGCCCGCACCTTGTTGCCGTCGGTGGTGCGCAGCGCCTCGGCGATGGTGGCTCGCTCCGCCCGCTCGAGCTCGGAGAGCCGCGGCCCTGCCTCCGGGACGACGAGCTCCGGCGGGAGGTGCCGTGGCGCGATCGGCGCACCGGCGGCCTCGGCGCGCGCCCAGCGCAGCACGGCGGCCAGCTCGGTCACGTTGCCGGGCCAGGAGTGGCGCCGCAGCACGGCGAGCGCGGCGACGCTCAGCGGCGCCCCGAGGGCGGTCGCGATGTCGCCGAGGTCCTCGGTGCGCTCGCGCAGACTCGGCACCCTGACGACGTACGGCGTCCAGTCGCCGTACGACGGAGCCGGGCCCGACGTGGTGTACGTCGCCACCGCGCGCCCGCCGAACCGGTCGAGCACCGCCAGGGCACGCGCGGCGTCAGAGATCCGGTCGAGACGGCGCAGCACCAACCGGTCGTCGTCGCCGAGGCTCTCCAGTGCCGCCGTCGCATCGGGAGCCGAGCCGTCGACCATCCGGGCGCCGGGCTGCAGCGCGGCGGCGATCGCCGCCTTGCCGACGCCTGCCTCGCCCACGAGGAGCAACGGCCGGTCGCCGGAGCGACTGACCGCCCGTTCGAGCGCCTGCCACAGCGCCGACCCGCCGGCCAGCCCGGCCCGGCGCAGGACGCCCGGCGGGTGGCGTCGATGGACCCTCCGGGCCTCGGCCGGTGCGGGGAGAACCCGAGCGAGCACCCCGGGGTCGTCGGCGCCGAGGGCGGGGGAGAGGAGCACCCGCGTGCCGTCACCGAGCTCGACCTCGCCCGCCGCGGCGCGCACCCACACCTCCAGCGCGTCGAGGTCGGCGGGGCGCAGCAGTTGCGCGGCGGCATCGCTGACCAGCCGCGTGCGCCCGTCGAGTACGGCGACCGGCGCTCCGTCGGGGCTGGCCCGGAGGAAGACGTCGAGCAGCGAGCGCTCCCGGGCCGAGGCCTGGTGGAGCAGCTCGCGCTCGACCGCGGCGGCCGCGGTTGCTGCCAGCGCCTGGAGCACGGCCGGCGCGGCGTCGAGGCGACCGATGACCGCGATCGCCCCGACCGGACGGCTGCTCAGCGGCCCCTGCACCGGCGCGCCGGCGCAGACCGTCTGCTGGTAGAGGTCGAAGAGGTGCTCCGGGCCGCCGATCACGGTCGGGCGCCGGGTGGCGAGCACGTGGCTGATGCCGTTGGTGCCGGTGGCGGGCTCGGAGAGGTCGGCGCCGGCGCGGGTGCCGATGGCGTCGAGGTGGGTGCGGCTGCGGTCCTCGGCGGTCCACCGACCGATGATCCGGGCCCGGCGGTCGCTGAGCACGACCGCCGCGTGGAGCCCGGCGAGTGTGGACGCGAGGTGCTCCAGCACGGGGGCCGCGGCCCGGACCAACACCGGGTCAGGGGTCACCGGCACGTGGGGCACCTCGGCGCGGCCCACCTCGAGCCCCAGGAAGAGCGAGCGGCGCCAGGCCGCGGCGAGCCAGGCGGGGAAGTCGGCGGGCAGCGGCTGTGCGGCGAGGAACGTCTCGCGGGCACTGCGCAGACGGCGCAGGCCGTCCTGCGTCACGATCTCGTAGCCCATGAGTCCCTCCCTCCTGCGGTCTGCGAGGCCGCCAGACTGCCCTGACGCCGTAGACAGCGGGTGTCTCACTCCGAGACACCTCCGCCCCCGAAGTCGCTATGACCATGGTCACATGACCAACCAAGTTGCACTACGTGAGAGCGCCCGTCCGGTGCCTGCCACCGCTGTCGCGACGACGGTCGTCGAGACCGATGTCGTGGTGGTCGGCGGTGGTGGCGCGGGCCTGCCCACCGCGCTGTTCAGCAGGTGGCTCGGCGACGACGTCGTCCTGCTCGAGAAGGCTCCCGAACTCGGTGGCACAGCCAAGAAGGCCGCCTTCTGGTACTGGGTGCCCAACAACGTCCCGATGCGCCAGAAGGGCATCGAGGACCGCTACGAGGACTACCTGCACTACGTCGCCCGGCTCTCCCAGCCCTCCCGCTACGACCCCACCAGCGCCACCGCTGGCCTGAGCGAGTGGGAGGAGTCGATGGCCCGGGCGATCTACGAGAGTGCGAGCCCGGCCGCCGAGCTGCTCCAGGAGCGCAAGGCGTTGGTCTACCGGCATTGCCCGGACGTGCCCGACTACTGGTCGCAGCTGCCCGAGGACAAGGCACCCTACGGTCGCGTGCTGGTGCCGGCCGACGCCCGTGAGTCGATGTCGGACGGCGGGGAGTGCGCGGTGCGGGATATGTCGGCCGCCGCGGACCGTGACGGCGTCGATGTCCGCACCGGGCACCGCGTGCAGCGGTTGGTGACCGACGGCGACCGGGTCGTCGGGGTCGAGGCGACGAGCGCGGCGGGGGAGCGGGTCCGGGTGCTGGCCCGCAAGGGCGTCGTCTTCGCGACCGGTGGCTTCACCCACGACGACGAGCTGCGCGGCAACCATCTCGGCGTGCCGGCCTACCGCGGCTGCGCGGCGGCGACGAACGAGGGCGACTTCGTGCGCATCTCGACCGGTGTCGGCGCCCAACTCGGCAACATGAACTACGCCTGGATGTGCCCGGTGCCGCTGGAGCGCTCCGGCCGGCCCGACCTGGTCGGCATGTTCTCCGTCGCCGGCGACTCGACGGTCTTCGTCAACCGGCACGGCCGCCGGGTGGTCAACGAGAAGACGCCGTACAACGAGCTCGCCCAGACGTTCTTCGCCTGGGACGGCGCCAGCGGTACCTACCCGAACCTCGTGCTCGTGCAGATCTGGGACCAGCGGGCGCAGGACGCCTCCGCGAGTGACGAGTACGGCCGGCTGATCGTCCCGCCCGGCAGCGACGACTCGCACGTCATCAAGGGCGAGACGCTCAAGGAGCTCGGCGCGAGGATCGAGGAGCGGCTCGCCGGGCAGGCGGCCCGTACCGGCGGCTTCATGCTCGCCGACGACTTCGCGGCCAACCTGCCCGGGACGATCGACCGGTTCAACGGCTTCGCCCGCGCCGGCGTCGACGAGGACTTCCATCGCGGCGAGACGGCGATCGAGCTGGTCTTCAACGGCCCGGTGCCCGAGGAGCCCGGTCGCGCCAACCCGACGATGTGGCCGATCAGCGAGACGGGGCCCTACTACGCCGCACTGGTCACCGGCGGCACGCTCGACACCAAAGGCGGCCCGCGGACCGACCCCGACGGGCGGGTGCTCGACGACCAGGGCACGCCCGTGCCCGGCCTGTACGGCGTCGGCAACTGCGTCGCCTCGGCGTCCGGGCGCGCCTACTGGGCCGGCGGCGCGACCCTCGGTCCGATCATCGCCTTCGCCCACCGCGCGGCCGGCGCGGTGCACGCGGACGCCCAGTCCCAGACCCACTGAACCCACCCGACACACACCCGAAGGAGACGGACGATGGCACTGGCCACGCAGACCATGACCGACGAGCAGCGCAAGTCGGTCGCGCTGGAGTACCTCAAGGCGTTCGACAACGGGGGAGTCACCTCCTCCGGCGGCAGCATCCTCGATCTCTTCGCCGAGGACGCCCAGGTGATGTTCCCCAAGTGGGGCATCGCGGAGGGCCACAAGGAGATCGGCCAGCTGTTCGGCGACGTGGGCGGCACGCTGCGCTCGATCAAGCACCACTATGCGGAGTTCACCTGGATCTTCTCCGGCGGCGACCTGATCGTGGCCGAGGGCACCAGCCACGGCGAGCACGTCGACGGACCATGGCGCGCCGGCGTACCGGAGTGGGGCGCGGGGCGGTGGTGCGACGTCTTCGAGATCCGCGACTGGAAGATCCAGCGCTGCTTCATCTATCTCGACCCCGACTACGCCGGCAAGGACACCGCGCGCTACCCATGGCTGACGACCGCCGAGGCGTGAGCGGGGCCGAAGCATGAGCACGCGGCAGGGTCGCTCGGTGGGCCCTGCCGCGTGGCACTGTCAGCGCGGTCAGAGGGGAGCAGTGCAGGCTCGGTGCGGACGGGCTGGCCTGTAAGCCGGGTTTTGTGACTCTTGCGAGCCGGCGACCATCCATCTCGGGCCACCGTTGCCGATGGCCTCCAGCAACCTACCCGCGTGCTCGGGCGGACCACCCTCTCGGCCGAGGCCGTCGCACGCTGTCTGGTCTTGCTCCGGGTGGGGTTTGCCGAGCCGGCCAGGTCACCCTGGTCGCTGGTGGGCTCTTGCCCCACCGTTTCACCCTTACCAGCCCGAGGGCTGGCGGTCTGTTTTCTGTGGCACTGTCCCGCGGGTCACCCCGGGTGGGCGTTACCCACCACCCTGTCCTGTGGAGCCCGGACTTTCCTCGACGAGACCCGAAGGCTCGACGCGGTCGCCCGGCCAGCCCGTCCGCGGGGTCCACACTAGGGGAGTGGGGACGAGGGAGCCATTCCGGGAATACCCCATGGGGGTACACGGTTGAGGAGGCGTGATGACCGAGGAATTCGAGTACCAAGCACCGGCGATCGTCTTTCCTGGACAGGCCGGGCACGAGTCGGCGTACCAGACGGCGTACGACCTGCTTGCTCGTCGCTTCCCGAAGGAGGCGCTGGAGCTCCTCGATCCCGCGCTCGAGGACGACCCGACCAACACCGGTCTGCGGAGCCTGCGGGCGTGGGCCTACATGCTCCGCGCCCAGCTCGGGAAGGCCGAGGACGAGCTGCGCGCGCTGGTCGAGGAGAACCCCGCCGACGTCTGGGCGCTGCACGCGCTCGGCCGCGTCCTGGAGCGCCAGTCCCGGCTCGTCGAGGCGCTCCCGCACCTGCGGCTCGCCGCGGTGATGAGCGACGACTACGACCACCAGGCCGCGGTCTACCGGGTGCAGCATCGCATCGCCCAGCTGGCCGACGACCAGCTCAGCGGTGAGGGGTCCGACGACGCCGAGTGACCTCTCGTCGGGAATCAGTGACCTTTCGGGCGGAAGCGGTGACCTCTCGGCGGAGGCGCGGGAAAGCGATAGGTTCGGGTCATGACCGAGACCGAGGGCGAGTTCTGGTTCTGCCTCAAGCACCACCAGGTCGAGGGACACGAGGGCTGCCCCAACAAGGACCGCCTCGGCCCCTTCCCGACCGCCGATGAGGCCGCGCACGCGCTCGACAAGGTCGAGGAGCGCAACGAGGCCTGGGAGCACGACCCGGCGTGGAACGACACCCCGGACGACGAGTGACGTCCAGCGATCCTCGCGCGGCCGCGGCGGGGGTCGCCCGGCGGCGTACGAAGCTGTCGCCCTGGCCCTTCGTCGGCATGGGCGGCCTCGCCTGCGTCCTCTTCCTCGACGCCGCCAGCAGCGTCTTCGCACCCTGGTGGATCGTCGCGCCGCTGATCGTGGTGTGGCTGGCGCTCTTCGTGCTCGCCTGCCGATGGTTCACGCCTCACCCGCGCCGCGTGCTCTGGGCGGCGGTCGCGGGCGTGGCGGTGTGGTTCGTCGTGACGGTCGTCGGCGGGATCGCCTTCGACTGGTGAGCCCGCCGACGTCCGTCGTACGACGTCAGGAGGGCTGCACGCGGAGCAGGACGTCGCGCCCGTGGCCGTTGTCCGTGGTGACGATCAGGTCGCCGTTGGGCGCCACGACCGCGGTGCGGATCCGGCCGTGGTTCGTCAGCCGCCGGTAGCTGCGCTCGAAGTGGCCCTTCGCCGAGAACTTCAAGAACAGCAGCTCGTGGTCCTTCAGGACCCCGACGGCGAGGCTGCCGCCGAGCGCGCCCCACCGCTTCGAGGGGACGAACGTGCCGCCACTGGTGGCGAGCGTCGGGTTGCCGGAGCGCCAGCGCGCGGCGATCTGCTTGCCGGGCAGCTTGAAGTTGGTCATCGGGACGCTCTCGTTGTAGCCCGGCACCGGGTTGTAGCCGTAGTCGCCGCCGCTGACGAGCCGGTTGACCTCGTCGTTGCGGTAGGTGCCCTGCTCGATCGTCCAGATCGACCCGTTCGCGCGCTGGCTGATGCCCTGCACGTTCCGGTGGCCGTACGACGTGAGGTAACGCTTGTGCCGGTTGGCCGCGTGCACCCACGGGTTGCTGGGCCATGGCTTGCCGGTCCAGCGGCTCAGCCGCAGCGTCTTGCCGCCGAGCGAGGTGAGGCTGCGCGGGTTGCGGCCCTGGGCGGCGTCGCCGGTGGTGACGTGCAGCGCGCCGTTGCGGCTGACCAGCAGCCGGCAACCGCCGTGGCGACCGGTGCTGGTCGGGAAGCCCGAGACCAGTGTTCGGACCATGGTCGCCTTGGTGAGCCCGGCATTGAGCCGCCAGGCGATGACCCGGATGTCGTGGCCGCCGCCGCTCTTCCTCCAGCCCGAGCAGGTGTAGATCCGATGGTTCTTCGCGAAGCCGGGATCGGCGACCAGCCCCATCAGGCCGGTCTCCTTCGAGACCCAGACCCGCTTGCTGGGGAAAGCGACGGTGCGCTTGTGTCCCTGGTGGACGAGCGTCAGCCGGGCGCGGTCGCGCTGAGTGACCAGGAAGCGCTGGTGCCCGAGCGGCGCCACGTCCCAGGGATGGTCGAGTCCGCCGACCATGCGCCAGACCTTGAGCGCGGGGACGCGGGCGGCAGCGTGGGCAGCGGGATGAGCAGAGGTGCTCGTGGCAGGCGAGGAAGCGACCGCAGGCGCCGCGCTGAGCGTCAGGGCGCCGGCGGTGAGAAGACCGAGGAATGCACGCATGGGGCGCCGGTACCCATCGCTTCTCGATGAGACCTATCTCACAGCCACCCATTTCCTTCCGCCGTGAGGACTGCCTCGGTGCGGTTGGCGGCTCCGGTCTTGCCGATGGCCGCGGAGAGGTGGTTGCGCACGGTCCCCTCGGAGAGGAACAGCTTGGCGGCGATGGCGGCGACGCTGGACCCGTCCCGGGCGGCGCGCAGCACCTCCGTCTCCCGCTGGGTCAGGGGCGACTCGCCGGCGAGCAGTGAGTCGGTCGCCAGATGGGGATCCACCACCCGCAGCCCTGCATGCACCCGTCGTACGGCGTCGGCCAGCTGCGCCGCGGGGGTGTCCTTGACCACGAAGCCGGAGGCCCCCGCCTGGAGCGCGCGACGGAGGTAGCCCGGCCGGCCGAACGTGGTCACGATGAGCACCCGGGTCCTCGGCGCGGCCCGCGTGACGGCCGCGGTGGCGGAGATGCCGTCGAGCCCGGGCATCTCGACGTCGAGGAGGGCGACGTCGGGACGGTGCTCGAGGACGGCCGGGACGACCGCATCGCCGCTGCCGACCTCGGCGACGACCTCCAGGTCGCTCTCGAGTCCGAGGAGCGCGGACAGCGCGCCGCGGACGAGCGCCTGGTCGTCCGCCAGGAGGAGCCCGATGCGACCGCTCACGGGACCGCCACCTCGAGCGAGAAGCCGGGCGTGAGGGTCCGCGTCGTGAGGACGGCGCCGACGGCCGCCGCGCGCTCGCGCAGCCCGGTCAGGCCGCTGCCCTCGCCGATCGTCGTCGGCGGCGGGGCGTCGCACCCGCCGTCGTCGCGGACCTCGGCGCTGCGCGGGGTGAGGACGATCTCGCAGCGGCGGGCGCCGGAGTGGCGGATCACGTTGGTGACTCCTTCACGGACGGTCCACGCGAACAGCTCGCGCAGCTCGGTGGGGACGGCGTCGGTCGACTGCGGCAGGACCGGCTCGATCTGCGCGGCCTGGAGCGCGGCCCGGGCCCGCGCAAGCTCCCCGGGGAGCGTGAGCTCGCGGTAGCCCTCCACCGCGCGGCGTACGTCGGCCAATGCGTCGCGGGAGAGCCGCTCCAGGTCGGCGATCTCCGCGCGCGCCCGCTCGGCCGCGACGGGCTCGGGGGAGTCGAGGAGGCGGCCGGCCAGCTCCGCCTTCACCGTGATCACGGTGAGCGAGTGGCCGAGGATGTCGTGCAGGTCGCGGGCGAACCGGTTGCGCTCGTTGTCGACTGCGAGCCGGGTGTTCTCCTCATGGGCGCGGAAGAGCTCGAGGTTGCGGCGCATCACCGAGCGCATGCCGAGGACCGCGATCGAGGCGGCGGCGACGCCGAAGGCGGTCCCGATCTGGCTGCCCCAGCCGGGGAACGCCACCCCGGCGATGACGACGACGATGAGCACCGCGATGAGCGGGATCGCCGCGCGCAGTGGCACGCACATGATGATCGCGACCGCGACGTAGACCGCGGACGCCGACCCGGGCTCGCCGACGCAGAGCACCATGACGGCGCCGAGCGCGACGAGGGCGGCGAGGTAGGGCACCGCGAATCCCAGCGGCGGGTTGTCGATGAGACGGAACCGCAGCCGGCGGGCGCGCAGCCAGATCAGCATGTACGTCGCGGCGAACGCGACCGTCGACACCATGCCGAGGACGCCTCGGACCGTGTCGCGGTCCTGCCATCCGGCGTACAGCGGGTTGAGCAGGAAGAAGAGCCAGATCGAGGCGAGCCACGGGCCGAGCCACCGCCGCCGGTCGTCGAGGCCCCCGGGCCAGGTCGTGGGTGCGGGGGCGCTCTGCGAGGGCCGCGTCTCGTCCGTGGGCTGGCGCTCCTTCACGGGGGACACGGTAGCCATCTCAGACCCGGGCGGTGTCCTTGCTCATCCGCCAGGCGGCGCCGGCGATGAAGAGGAGGAACCACACGACCGCGTTGACGACGGCGTACCACGGCAGCTCGTGCGTCAGCGGCGCGCGGGCGACCTCGGCGACGCCGTACATCGGCGTCCAGTAGGCGACGTCACGGACGGCGGTGGCGTACTGGTCGAGCGGGATGAAGAGACCGCCGAGGAAGGAGAGCAGCGCCAGGCCGGGACCGAGGATCTGCATGGCGTTCTCACCGGGCACGATGTAGCCGATGAACACGCCGAGCGCGGCGAAGGTGAGGGTGCAGAACAGCGTCACCACCATCGCCAGGACCCAGACGTGGATCGGCATCTCGGCCTTCCCCTGGATCCGCCCGATGACGTTGACCGCCACGATCGCCAAGGCACCCATGCAGAGCGCGACGAGCGCCTTCGTGAGGATGTAGGCGACCGGGTTGAGCGGGGTCAAGCGCAGCTGGCGCGACCAACCCACGGCCCGCTCCATCGCCACCATCGAGCCGGTCGCAGCGGAGGTGAGGGCGGCGCCGTACAACGCCATCGAGATCAGGATGTAGGCCGCGACGTTGCCCGCCCCGACCCTCTCCTGCCACCCCGACTGACCACCGAAGCTGAGCATGAGCGCCGCCGGGAGGACCAGGGTGAAGATGATCGTGCGGCGGTTGCGGAGCATCCGCATCAGCTCGATCTTGAGCAGCGTGAGGTTGAAGCCGCCCAGCGGGGGGACCCGGCGCTCCAGGCTCCGCTCGACACTCGCGGTGGTCATCACTTGTCTCCCGTCAGGCTGAGGAACGCGTCCTCGAGGTTCGTGCTGGTGATCTCGAGGTCGCGCGCGGCGGTCTCGGTGAGGAGGAAGCGCGCCACTGCGTCGCTGTCCTTGCTGTGGACGACGACCTGCTCGCCGCGGACGTCGAGCTGGTCGACCCCGCCGAGCGAACGCAGACGTGCCTCGATGGTGCCGTCGAGGCCGGGCACACTCGCCCGGACCATCCGGCCGGACGCGAGGGCACGGATCTCCGAGCCGGAGCCGTCGGCGACGATGCGACCGCGGCTGATGAGCACGATGCGGTCGGCGTACTGGTCGGCCTCCTCGAGGTAGTGCGTCGCGAAGAGCACCGTGCGGCCTCGCTCGGCGTCGGCGCGGATGGCGTTCCAGAAGTTGCGCCGGCCCTCGACGTCCATCCCGGTGGTCGGCTCGTCGAGGAGGAGCAGGGCCGGGTCGGGGAGGAGCGCCATGGCGAACCGGAGCCGCTGCTGCTCCCCGCCGGAGCACTTTCCGACCTTGCGGTTGGCGATCCCGGTGATGCCGGCGTCGGCCAGCACCTCGTCGACCGGCTTGGTGTCGGCGAAGAGGCTCGCGGTGTAGGCGACGGTCTCGCGGACGGTGAGGTCCTTGATCAGGCCGCCGGTCTGCATCACCGCGGAGACGAGCCCGCGGGCGACCGCCTCGCGCGGCCGCAGGCCGAGCACCTCCGCGCTCCCGCTCGTCGGCCGGGAGAGGCCGAGGATCATGTCGATCGTGGTCGTCTTGCCGGCCCCGTTGGGGCCGAGGAACGCCACGACCTCGCCCTGGTGGAGGGTGAGATCGACACCCCGGACCGCCTCGACGTCCCCGAAGGACTTGGTCACGCCACGGAGCTCCACGGCCGCGGGGCGTACTGCTGCAACGTTCATGCCTCCAGCATCGCGTCCCCACGGCACGAGCGCCTCGCTCTTCCCTCACCTGCTCGGCGTGACATCTGTCAGCCGGGCGGCCTGACGGGCCGGCGTGCGCGAATGGTCACTCGTGGCAGCCGCGCTGTGCGGCCGGTGCCACGAGTGACCACTCGTGAGGCCGTCCGCCTCAGAAGGTGTGCTCGGCCGCGGGGAAGGAGCCGTCCTTGACCTCGGCCGCGTAGGAGCGGGCGCCCTCGAGCAGCTGGGTGCGCACGTCCGCGAAGGTCTTCACGAAGCGCGGGAGCTTGCCATCCTCCGGCCCGCGGATGCCCATCGCGTCGGTCCACACCAGCACCTGGCCGTCGCAGCCAGAGCCGGCTCCGATGCCGATCGTGACGATCGGCAGCTCCTTGCTGATCTCGGCGGCGATGTCACCGGGAACCATCTCCATGACCACGGCGAACGCGCCGGCCTCCGCCACCGCGCGGGCGTCGGCCTTCACCTTCTCGGCCGCGTCGCCGCGTCCCTGGACCCGGTAGCCGCCGAGGGCATGCTCGGACTGGGGGGTGAAGCCGATGTGGGCACAGACCGGGACGCCGCCGTCGACGAGCTTCTTGATCGTCGGTGCGAGCTCGACGCCGCCCTCGAGCTTCACGGCGTGCGCGAGCCCCTCCTTCATGAACCGGGAGGCCGTGAGGTAGGCCTGCTCCGGCGAGGCCTGGTAGGACCCGAACGGCAGGTCGCCCAGCACCATCGCCCGCCTCGCGGAGCGGGCGACGGCGCGCGTCAGCGGGATCAGCTCGTCGACCGTCACCGGCAGCGAGGTCTCATTGCCGAAGACGTTGTTGGACGCGCTGTCACCCACCAGGAGCACGTCGATGCCCGCCTCGTCGAAGATCCGGGCGGTGTACATGTCGTAGGAGGTCAGCATGGTGACCTTCTCGCCGCGCGCCTTCATCTGTGCCAGGTGATGGGTGCGGACCTTCCTGATCGCCGGACCTGCGCCCGAGGTGCCGCCGCCGTAGGGCGCGGTCTCTTCCGGGGTGTTGCCAGTGCTCGACATGGAGCTGCCTTTCGTGACATCTCGCGGCTCCCTGCTGGAGTCCACGGACCACTCCCAGGCTAGGGGGAGCGCGGGCCGGATGACCCTGTGGCGGTCGTCACGTCGGGCCTAGGTTGCGGTTGTGTCCTTCGACGTCGGGGCCGAGGCGTACGCCGCCTTCATGGGTCGATACTCCGAGCCGCTGGCCGACGCTCTCCTGGCGGTCGTCCGGCCGGCGGAGGGGCAGCGTGCCCTGGACGTGGGCTGCGGTCCCGGCGTCGTCACGAGCCGGCTGGTCCACCGGCTCGGCGCGGAGAGCGTCGTGGCGGTCGACCCGTCCGAGTCGTTCGTGAGAGCGACGCGGGAGCGTTGCCCCGGGGTCGACGTACGCCTCGGGCTCGCGGAGGCGCTGCCCTGGCCGGACGACACCGTGGACCTGGCGGTCGCTCAGCTCGTGGTCGCCTTCATGAAGGACCCGGTGGTCGGCCTGCGGGAAATGAGGCGGGTGACGCGGCCCGGCGGCAGCGTCGCCGCGTCGATGTGGGACCTCGCGGGCGAACGGGCGCCGCTCTCGCCACTGTGGCGAGCCGTCCGCTCGCTGTGGCCGGGCGCCCGGGACGAGTCGATGCTTCCCGGCGCGCGGGACGGTGACCTCGCCCGGCTGATGGCGGCTGCCGGTCTCACCGGCGTCACCTCCTCGGAGCTGACGGTGAGCGTGGGATACCAGACGTTCGGGGAGTGGTGGACGCCGTACACCTTCGGCGTCGGGCCTGCCGGCGACTTCGTCGCCTCGCTCTCCGACGGCGACCGCAACGCGCTCGCCGAGCGCTGCCACGAGCTTCTCCCTACCGCGCCCTTCACGGTCGATGCCACCGCCTTCGTGGTGCTCGCCCATCCGTGAGGCGATCACGTCGACGGGCATGGCCGGCGTGGCGCGCCGCGGGCGAGCGCAGCTGAGCGCGTGGCCGGGGCGCCGGCACGGTGCGGAGCTGACCGATGTCGGTTGGGGTGAGCGCCGGGTGTCGGCGCAACGACCCCGGCCGCGGCGCCGTCGGCTCGATCATCGCCGCGTCCCTAGACTCGGGGCGTGGACTTCTACTCCGCCTATGCCCACGGCTTCGCCCGCGTCGCCGCCTGCACGATCCCGATCAGCACCGCGGATCCGGAGACCAACGCGCGGACGGTGATCGAGCAGGCGCGGGCCTGCCACGACGACGGGGTCGCGGTGGCGGTGTTCCCCGAGCTCTGCCTGTCGGGGTACGCCGTCGACGACCTGTTCCTCCAGCGCACCCTGCTCGACTCGGTCGAGGCGGCGATCACCGCGATCGTGGTCGCCAGCGAAGAGTTGCTGCCGGTCATCGTGGTCGGTGCGCCGTTGCGCTACGGGGACCGCGTCCTCAACACCGCGGTGGTGATCCACGCCGGCGAGATCCTCGGCGTCGTCGTGAAGTCCTACCTGCCGACCTACCGGGAGTTCTACGAGAGTCGCTGGTTCGGCTCGGGCGTCGACGTCAACAGCACGATCGTCCTCGATGGTGAGGACGTGCCGATCGGTACGCGGCTGCTCTTCAAGGCGAGCGACGTGAAGGACCTCGTGATCCACGTCGACATCTGCGAGGACATGTGGGTGCCGGTGCCGCCGAGCGCGACCGCGGCCCTGGCGGGCGCGACGGTGCTGCTCAACCTGTCGGCGAGCCCGATCACGGTCGGCCGCAGCGACGCGCGGCGGCTGCTGGTGGAGTCGGCGAGCATGCGGTGCGCGGCGGCCTACGTCTACACCGCGGCGGGGCCGGGGGAGTCGACGACCGACCTGTCCTGGGACGGCCAGACGATGGTCTACGAGCTCGGCGACCTGCTGGGGGAGTCGGAACGCTTCCCGGACGGGCCGCGCCGGACGGTCGTCGACGTCGACCTCGAGCGGATCCGCGCCGAACGCCGGCGGCAGGGGACCTTCGACGACAATCGCCGCGCGTTCAGCGGCGACGGCGGCTCGGTCGACACCTACCAGACGATCGAGTTCGAGCTCAGCCCCCCGCTCGCGAGCAGCGGCCTGCGCCGCAAGGTCGACCGCTTCCCGTTCGTGCCCGACGACCCGGAGAAGCTGGCACAGGACTGCTATGAGGCCTACAACATCCAGGTCAGCGGCCTGGAGCGGCGGCTGCAGTCGATCGGGCCCACCACGAAGGTCGTCATCGGAGTGAGCGGCGGACTCGACTCCACGCAGGCGCTGATCGTCGCGGCGAAGGCCATGGACCGGCTCGGCCGGCCGCGCTCGGACATCCTGGCCTTCACGATGCCCGGGTTCGCGACCTCGCAGGAGACGTTGGGCAATGCGCTGGCGCTGATGGAGTCGCTCGGGACGACGTACGAGACGCTCGACATCCGTCCGGCCGCCACCCAGATGCTGAAGGACCTGGGCCATCCGTTCGGTCGCGGCGAGGAGGTCTACGACGTGACCTTCGAGAACGTCCAGGCCGGGTTGCGCACCGACTACCTCTTCCGGGCGGCCAACCAGCGCGGCGGCATCGTGCTCGGCACGGGCGACCTCTCCGAGCTGGCGCTCGGCTGGGCGACGTACGGCGTCGGTGACCAGATGTCCCACTACAACGTCAACGCCGGCGTGCCGAAGACGCTCATCCAGCACCTGATCCGGTGGGTGATCTCCACCGAGCAGTTCGACCCGGAGACCGACGCCGTCCTCCAGAAGATCCTCGACCAGGAGATCTCGCCGGAGCTCGTGCCCGGTGAGACGCCGCAGTCGACGGAGGCCAAGGTCGGGCCCTACGCGCTGCAGGACTTCACCCTCTTCCATGTCGTCCGCCACGGCTTCGCGCCGAGCAAGATCGCGTTCCTGGCCTGGAGCGCCTGGCACGACGTCGAGCGGGGGGAGTGGCCGCCGGGATTCCCCGAGGAGCGGCGGACGGCGTACGACCTGACGGAGATCCGGCACTGGCTGGAGCTCTTCATCCGGCGGTTCTTCGCCAACCAGTTCAAGCGCTCTGCGCTGCCCAACGGGCCGAAGGTGAGCAACGGCGGGACGATGTCGCCGCGCGGGGACTGGCGGATGCCGTCGGACGCGAACCCGGCGGCCTGGCTCGCGGAACTGGAGGCCCGAGTTCCACGGAAGTGAAGCGGATGGCTTCATGATGACTGGGTGAAGTGTTTAGCTTCATTCTGGAAGAATGAAGCTATCATGGACTCATGACATCTGCTCGCGCCGTGGCTGCGGTGATCGGGGACGTCGTCGGCTCGAAGTCCGCCGGCGACCGCCGAGCGCTCCATCGCGCGCTGCTCGACGCCCTGGACCAGGTCAACCGCGCCTTCGAGCCCGTCACACCGCTGTGGGTGACGGCCGGCGACGAATACCAAGGCTGCTTCGCCACGCTGGGAGATGCCGTGCGTGCGACGCTGCGGATCCGCCTGGCGCTGCGCGCGGTGACCGAGGTGCGGCACGGCGTCGGCTGGGGACCGGTGACGGTGCTCGACGAGGAGCCCCGGGTCGAGGACGGGCCGGGCTGGTGGACGGCCCGGTGGGCGATCGAGGAGGTCGCCGCCGCCGAGCAGCGCGCGGCCACGCGCGCGGTGCGCACGTGGTACGTCCGCGCCGAGCAGGCTCCCGACGGCACCGCCCCCGAGGGGGTCAACGCCGCCCTGCTGCTCCGCGACGAGCTGTTGCACGGCGTGGGCGAGGAGTCGCTGTCGGTGCTCGCTGGCATGCTCGCCGGCATGAGCCAGAAGGAGATCGCCGCCGACCTCGGGGTCAGCGCGTCCGCGGTGTCCCAACGCGTGCGCCGCGACGGTCTGACGGCGGTCGTCCGCGCCGATGAGCTGCTCGGGCGGCTGCCGTGAGCTGGCTCGCGCTGCTGCTCGTCGGTCTCGGCCTGACCGACCTGGTCCGCCCGGCCACGACGCGGCTCACCGCCGGGTGCTCCGGCGCCGCGGCGGCGCTCCTGCTGGGTCTGCTCGCGGGCCTCACCTCCTGGCCCGACGCGTTGGCGTACGTCGCCGTGGCCGGTGTCGTCCTGGCCTGGGCCCTGACTTCGGGCGCCGGACGCCGCCGGGCGTGGGTGCCGTTGGCCGTCCTCGGCGGTGCGGTCCTCCTCGCGGTGCTGACCGCCGCCTGGGCGCCCGCGGTCGACGGCCCCGTGACCGACTGGCTCGAGGCCTCCCCGTGGCGATGGCTGTCGGGCGCGGACCCGGACGTCGCGCTCCTCACCCTGGGCGGCGTGCTCGTCCAGCTCGCGACCGGCAACGTCGTCGTCCGCCTCGTGCTCGCGGCGACCGGCTCCGACCAACCGCAGCCCGCCGGTCCGCGCGCGCTCAAGGGCGGCCGTCTCCTGGGGCCGATGGAGCGGCTCGTGATCCTCGGTCTCGGCCTCGCCGGCCACGTCACCGCAGCCAGCCTCGTCATCGCGGCGAAGGGTCTGGTGCGCTGGCCGGAGCTGCAGTCGTTCCGCAGCGCCGACGGGTCCTCGGACGGGCCGTCGATCGACGAGGTGACGGAGTACTTCCTGGTTGGCAGCTTCGTCTCCTGGCTCGTCAGTCTCGGCACGTTGGCGATCGTCGTGGCGTAGGCCTCTGCGGGCATTAGGGTTGCGGCCATGGGTAAGCAGGAGGACTTCGTCCTGAGGGCGCTCGAGGAGCGCGACGTCCGTTTCGTCCGGCTCTGGTTCACCGACGTGCTCGGCTTCCTCAAGTCGGTGGCGGTCGCCCCGGCGGAGCTCGAGGCGGCGTTCGCCGAGGGGATCGGCTTCGACGGCAGCGCGATCGAGGGCTTCGCCCGGGTCAGCGAGTCCGACATGCTGGCGCTGCCCGACCCCTCGACCTTCCAGGTCCTGCCCTGGCGCGACCAGAGCCGTGCGACGGCGCGGATGTTCTGCGACATCGTGATGCCCGACGGCAGCCCGTCGTACGCCGATCCACGCCACGTCCTCAAGCGCACCCTCTCGAAGGCTGCGGAGAAGGGCTTCACCTTCTACACCCACCCCGAGATCGAGTTCTACCTCTTCAAGGACAGCCCCCAGGACGGCGCTGCACCGGTGCCGGTCGACTCGAGCGGCTACTTCGACCACACCGCCCAGTCCATGGGCGCCGACTTCCGGCGCGAGGCGATCAACTACCTCGAGGCGATGGGCATCTCGGTGGAGTTCAGCCACCACGAGGGCGGCCCGGGCCAGCAGGAGATCGACCTGCGCTATGCCGACGCGCTCTCGACCGCCGACAACGTGATGACCTTCCGGACGGTCATCCGCGAGGTGGCGCTGAGCCAGGACATCTGGGCGACCTTCATGCCGAAGCCGTTCACCGAGCACCCTGGCTCCGGGATGCATACCCACGTCAGCCTCTTCGAGGGCGACGCCAACGCGTTCTACGAGCCGGGCGCGGAATACCAGCTGTCCAAGACCGGCCGGCAGTTCATCGCCGGCGTGCTCCACCACGCCTCCGAGCTCTCCGTGGTCACCAACCAGTGGGTCAACTCCTACAAGCGCATGCTCGGGGGCGGCGAGGCGCCGTCCTACATCTGCTGGGGCCACAACAACCGCTCCGCGATGGTCCGGGTGCCGATGTACAAGCCGCTCAAGGGCCAGTCGACCCGGATCGAGGTCCGCACGATCGACTCGGCCTGCAACCCCTACCTCGCGTTCGCGGTCATGCTCGCGGCCGGGATGAAGGGCGTCGAGGAGGGCTATGAGCTGCCCCGCGAGGCCGAGGACGACGTCTGGTCCCTCACCGATCGGGAGCGCAAGAACCTCGGCATCGACCCGCTCCCGGAGACGCTCGACGAGGCGATCGAGGTCGCCGAGGACTCCGAGCTCCTGGCCGAGACGCTGGGGGAGCATGTCTTCGACTTCTTCCTCCGCAACAAGCGGCAGGAATGGGCCGATTACCGCGGCCAGGTCTCGGCCTTCGAGCGGGACCGGATGCTGCCGGTCCTGTGACCGGGTGAGGCTGCCGTGAGCGACGCCCGCCTGCCTCGGGTCCTGGTGGTCCAGCACCAGGACAGCTGCCCGCCTGCCCTTTTCGGGCAGTGGCTGACCGAGGCGGGCGTCGCACTCGACGTCTGCCGCCCCGACCTCGGTGCCGCCGTCCCGTCCCTGACTCGCGCCGGCCGGGATGCGTACGACGGCCTGCTGGTCCTCGGCGGGGACATGACCGCCGACGCGGACACCGCGCATGCCTGGCTCCCGGTCGTGCGGCAGCGCGTCGCGGAGGCGGCCGCGGGCGGGTTCCCGTCGCTCGGGATCTGTCTCGGACACCAGGTCGCCGGGCTCGCGCTGGGTGCGACCGTGGAGCGCAACCCGCACGGCACCACGATCGGGCTGCGACAGGTCGACTGGGAGCCGGCCGTGATCTTCGACCCGCTGCTCAGCGCGATCGCAGGAGAGGACCGCGCGCTGTGGTGGAACGACGACGTCGTCGTGGACCTGCCCGAGGGCGCCGAGGTCCTCGCGACCGGGCTCGACGGCGCGGTGCAGGCCGCCCGGTTCGCCCCGACCGTCTGGGGTGTGCAGTTCCACCCCGAGGCGGACAGCGGTCTCGTCCAGCGGTGGGCGGAGAGCGACGCGGTGGGGCTCGGCCGGCTCGGGTTCGACGCCGACGAGCTCGTCGAGTCCGTGCTGCTCGCCCAGCCCGAGCTCGTCAGGACCTGGCGGCCGCTGGCCGAGTCCTTCGCGACCCTGGTGCGTGGTCGCGCGGCGGCGACCGACCAGTTCGGACATCCCGGACGCTGACGGAAAGGCACGCGTGATCCGACCCACGACCAGCAAAGGCAGCCTGCTCAGGCTCGGCTTCGGCGACCCCGAGGAGGCGGCGGCCCACCTCGAGCGTCTCGGCGCGGCGGCCGACCCTCTCCTCGCCCTCTTCGGCCGGGTGGCCGACCCCGACCTCGCGCTGCGCTCGCTGGTGGCGGTGGTCGAGCGGGCCGAGGACGGTGGCGTCCTGCTGGACGGTCTCGCCGACGACGAGGGCACCGCGATGCGGCTGCTCGCCGTTCTCGGAGCGTCGCAGGCGCTGGGCAACCACCTGGTCCGACATCCCGCGCAGTGGCGCGAGCTGTGCGACCCGACGCTCGGGTCGACCCGGCCGCCGGCCTACCACTTGCGAGCGGAGTTGCTGCGTGCCGTCGGGGCCGAGCCCTACGCCGAGATGCCGGTCGCCACGCTGCCCGACGCCGACGCGGTGGACGCGCTCCGGGTCGAATACCGCCGCTGGCTGATGCGCCTCGCGGCGCGGGACCTGGCCCATGGGCTCGGCGTGGACGACGTCGCCGCCGAGCTCTCCGACCTCGCGGTCGGGACTCTCGACGCCGCGCTGGCGATCGCCCGCGCCCGGGTGGGGGAGCCGGCCGCCGGCGTACGCCTGGCCGTCATCGCCATGGGCAAGTGCGGCGGCCACGAGCTCAACTACGTCTCGGACGTCGACGTCGTGTTCGCCCACGACCCGGTCGACCTCGGTGACGACACCCTCTCCGACCAGCAGGCGCTGCGGATCGCCACCCAGCTCGCGAGCCAGTTCATGCAGATCTGCTCCGACCACACCGGCGAGGGCACGATCTGGCAGGTCGACGCCGCGCTCCGCCCGGAGGGCAAGGCGGGGCCGTTGAGCCGGACGGTCACGAGCCACCTCGGCTACTACCAGCGTTGGGCGAGCACCTGGGAGTTCCAGGCCCTGCTCAAGGCGCGCCCCGCGGCGGGCGACCTCGCCCTGGGCCGGGAGTACGTCGAGACCCTGCAGCCCCTGGTGTGGACCGCGGCCGAGCGGGACGGCTTCGTCGCCGACACCCAGGCGATGCGGCGCCGGGTCGTCGCCCACATCCCGGTGCGCGACGCCGACCGGGAGCTCAAGCTCGGTGCGGGCGGGCTGCGCGACGTGGAGTTCGCGGTGCAGCTGCTGCAGCTCGTCCACGGCCGGGCCGACGCGACGCTGCGGGCGCCGACGACGCTGTCGGCGCTCGCCGAGCTGACCCGCCGAGGCTACGTCGGCCGCGAGGACGGCGAGGAGCTGCACCGCGCCTACGCGTTCCTCCGCACGATGGAGCACCGCATCCAGCTCTTCCGCCTGCAGCGCACCCATCTCGTCCCGCGCGACGAGGCGTCGCTGCGCCGGCTCGGGCGCTCGCTGGGCTTCCTGCGGGAGCCGGTCGTGAGCCTCGAGAAGGAGTGGGCCCACGAGCGCCGCGAGGTCAGCAGGCTCCACCAGAAGCTCTTCTACCGCCCGCTGCTCGCCGCCGTCGCGCGCATCCCCGGTGAGGAGGCCCGGCTCTCGACGGAGGCCGCCGAGGAGCGGCTCACCGCGCTCGGCTATGCCGACCCCACGGCTGCGCTGCGCCACCTGGAGGCGCTCACCCGGGGCATGCGACGCAGCGCCATCGTGCAGCGCACGCTCCTGCCGGTCATGCTGCAGTGGTTCGCGGAAGGTCCCGACCCCGACGCCGGCCTCTTCGGCTTCCGTCGGATCAGCGAGGCGCTCGGCGAGTCGCCGTGGTACCTCCGGGCGCTCCGCGACGAGGGCCTCATCGCCGAGCGGCTGGCGCGGATCCTGTCGACCTCGCGCTACACCACCGGCCTGCTCGAGCGGGAGCCTGAGGGCGTCCGGATCCTCGGTGAGTCGCTCGAGCCGCTCACCGGCGAGGCGCTCGAGGAGGAGATGACGTCCGCCGTCGAGCGGCGCACCGGCGCCGAGGCCTCGGTCAAGGCGGTCCGCGCGATCCGGCGGCGCGAGCTCTTCCGGATCTCCGCCGCGGAGCTGATGGGCGAGGCCGACGTCGAGACCGTCGGCGCCGCGCTGTCCCGTCTCACCGACGCGACGCTGGAGGCGTCGCTGCGGGCCGTCGTCGCCGACGCCACCGCGTCGCGCGGTCTCGAGTCGCCGCCGACGCGCCTGGCGATCATCGCGATGGGGCGGTACGGCGGCTTCGAGCTGTCCTACGCCAGCGACGCCGACATCCTCTTCGTGCACGAGCCGGCGCCGGGCGTCGATCCCCACCAGGCCGCGTCGTTCGCCCAGGCGGTGGTCGGCGAGCTCCGCCGGCTGCTCGCGCTCCCGGGCGCGGACCTGCCGCTCGAGCTGGACGCCGGCCTGCGCCCCGAGGGGAAGTCGGGGCCGCTGGTGCGCACGCTGTCGGCGTACGCGTCCTACTACGCCAAGTGGTCCCACGTCTGGGAGGCGCAGGCGCTGCTGCGCGCCGACGCGGTCGTCGGCGACCCGGAGCTGCGGAAGGCGTTCACGGCGATGATCGACCCGCTGCGCTATCCCGAGGGCGGGCTCAGCGAGGACGACGTCATCGAGGTGCGCCGGATCAAGGCCCGCGTCGACGCCGAGCGGCTGCCGCGCGGCGCCGACCCGCACACCCACCTCAAGCTCGGCCGCGGCGGCCTCGCCGACATCGAGTGGACCGTCCAGCTGCTGCAGCTCCGGCACGCCCACGAGATCCCGGGCCTGCGCACCCCACACACGATCGAGGCGCTGACCGCGGCGCGTGAGGCCGGGCTGCTCGATCCCGACGACGTCGCGAGCCTCTGCGAGGCCTGGCGGCTGGTCAGCCGGGTGCGCAACGCCGTCACCCTCGCCCGCGGGCGCCCGTCGGACTCGCTGCCGAGCAGCGCCGTCGAGCGCCGTGCGGTCGCCGCCATCCTCGGCTATCCAGCGGGCGCGACCGACGAGATGGTCAACGACTACCTGCGGGCGACGAGGGTTGCCCACGGTGTCGTCGAGCGGGTGTTCTGGGGATGACGCGGTGACGGGCGAGCCGCGGCTCCGGCGTCACCAGCGGCTGGCTCTCGACGCACTCGACGGCGCCTGGGCGCAGGGGCGGGACCGGGCGTGGGTGGCGCTGCCGCCGGGCGCGGGGAAGACGCTGGTCGGCCTGGAGACGGTGCGACGGCTGGGTGATCGCGTGCGCCGTACGGTCGTGCTCAGCCCCAACACCGCCATCGCGGCCCAGTGGGTCGCGCAGGCGCGCCGGCTCGGGCTCGATGCCGGCAGTGGCCGTGACCTCTCCGCGGCCGTCACGTCGCTGACCTATCAGTCGGTGGCGGTCTTCGAGCCGGACGCCGAGGTCGACGAGGACGGACGCGAGGACGGGCGGAACCACGACGGGTCGCTCCTCGGTCGGCTGCACGACAACGGCCGGGCCCTCATCGCGGGGTTGCAGGCGGCCGGACCGGTCCTGCTCGTCCTCGACGAGTGCCACCACCTGCTCGAGGTGTGGGGCAAGCTCCTGGCCGAGCTGCTCGACACGCTGCCCGAGGCGCTCGTCCTCGGTCTCACGGCCACGCCACCGGCGGCGCTCACGACGGACCAGGCGAGGCTCGTCGACGACCTGTTCGCCGGCATCGTCTTCGAGACCTCGATCCCGGCGGTGGTCCGTGAGGGCGACCTCGTGCCGTTCGCCGAGCTGGTCTGGCTCACGACCCCCACCGCGGCGGAGGCCGACTGGCTGGCGGCGGGGGCGGAGCGGTTCCAGGGGCTGGTGACCCAGCTGACCGACCCGGCCTTCGGCTCGGTGCCGTTCCTGACGTGGCTCGACCGCCGGTTCGTCGAGCGGGCGGGCGACGCGCCGTCGTGGGCCGTGCTCGCGCGGACCGAGCCGGCGCTCACCGACGCCGCGCTGCGGCTCCACCATGTCGGTCTGCTGGCGCTGCCGCCCGGTGCGCGTCCGACGGAGGCGCACCGCCGGGCGCCGAGCGCCGAGGACTGGGTCGTCCTCATCGACGACTGGGTCGACGGCGTCCTGCGCCGTAGCGGGACGGACGACGCCGCGCTCGAGGCCGTCCGACGAGCCCTGCCCGCGGTGGGCTACACGCTGACGCGCGCCGGCGTACGCCGGGGTCGTACGCCGGTCGACCGGGTCCTCGCGCGGTCGGCGGCGAAGACGACGGCCGCGGTCGAGATCGCGCGCCACGAGCGGCTGGCGCTGGGCGAGCGGATGCGGCTGCTCGTGCTCTGCGACCACGAGCGGGCCTCGGCCACGCTGCCGGCGGACCTCACCGGCGTCCTCACACCGCAGGCCGGCTCGGCGATCGCCCTCCTCGACGCGCTGCTCGTCGAGAACCCGGACGCGGTGCTGGTCACCGGGTCGACGGTGGCGGGGTCACGCCCGACGCTCGCTGCGCTCGTCGACCACATCGCCGCCGGTGCGCCCGAGCTCGCCGCCAGGTTGGAGATCCGGGAGGAGGACGGCCACCCGGTCCTTGCCGGAGCGTGGACCAGCCGCACCTGGGTCTGGCACGTCACCCGGTTCTTCGAGACGGGCGGCTGCCGGATCCTCGTCGGCACCCGTGGCCTGCTGGGCGAGGGCTGGGACGCGCGGTCGGTCAGCGGCATCGTCGACCTCACCGCCGTGACCACGACGACGGCGGTCGTGCAGACCCGTGGCCGAGCGCTCCGCACCGACCCCGAGCGACCCGACAAGGTCGCGGTCAACTGGTCGGTCGTCTGCGTCGCGCCCGACCACCCCCGGGGCGACAACGACTGGCAGCGTCTCGTCCGCAAGCACACCGGCTTCTTCGGCGCCGATGAGGACGGCACGATCGTGGACGGGGTCGGCCACCTGCACCCGGGCTTCTCGCCGTACGCGCCACCGGCCGCCGCGGACTTCGACGCCGTCAACGCGGCCATGGTCGTGCGCGCCGAGCGCCGGGACGAGGTCCGGCGGCGCTGGCGCGTCGGGGAGGCGTACGACGACGTCGCCTCGCGCACCGTCCGGATCCGACCTCGGGCGACCGCCGGTGCGCCCCTGGTGAACGCCTCCGCCACGCCGGCGACGCCGGTCGCGGAGCCGGCTCGTGTCGTCGTGGGGGAGTCGGGGCTCGACGTACGCCACGGGCCGGGGCCGATGTCGCCGTTGCCGGGCGTGGTGGCGGCGATCCTGCTCGTGCTGGCGGTCACGGTCGCCTGGTCGTCGCTCGCTGTCGCCGGCGCTCTGGTGGCGGCGGCGATCGTTGCGGGCAGCGTCGCGACGGCGCGGACCCTGACGCGGGGCCGGACGCTCCTGGACGAGGCGTCCCAACCCCCGCCGGTGGCCAGGGTCGCGGCGGCGGTGGCCGACGGCCTGCACGCTGCGGGGCTGGTGTCGGCCGACTCCTCGCGGCTCGCTGTCGAGATCGCCGCGGACGGCGAATATCGCGTCCGTCTCCGCGGCGTCCCCGAGGCCGAGTCGCTGGTCTTCGCCACCGCCCTCGAGGAGGCAGTGGCGCCGCTGCTGGCGCCGCGCTACGTGCTGCGGCGGCGGGTCCTGACCCCACCGACCGGGCGCCTCGCCGACGTCAGGCGCGCGCTGGCGGCCGGTCGCGGTGGACGGGTCGTCGCGGGCGGGGAGGTCTGGCACGCCGTCCCCGGGGTGCTCGGTGCCAACGCCGGCCGCGCGCACGCCTATGCGCGGGCGTGGGACCACTGGATCGGCGGCGACGAGCCGCTGTTCACCGGGTCTCCCGAGGGCGCGGGGATCCTCGCCGCGCAAGCGGGGAGTGACCCCTTCGACGTCACCACCGTCATCCGGCGGCAGTGGTCGTGAGGCGCGCTCAGACCTGATCGGCGCCGCCGAGGCGGGCCGCGAGCCGGGCGCGGGTCGGCGCCTGGGTCGTCGTGGCGTTCGCCTCGTCGGCCCGCCTGCCGTCGGCCGCGACCGGATCGGTGACCGTGGCGTCCGGCACGGCATCGGACGTGGCATCGGACGTGGCCTCGGACGTGGCCTCGCCCGTGGCGCCGGCGGTGGGGCCCGTCGGATCCGTCGCGAGGCCCGGGGTCGGGATGGCGCTGGTCGCCTCCGGCGTACCGGCGTCGTCGCCGCTCGAGGCGGCGGCGGGGTCGTCGGTGGGCGGGACGGAGGCGGCCTCCGGTGCCGGTGTCTCTACCGGTGCCAGCGGGTCGGTGAGGTCCTGGGCATCCTCGGTCCCGTCGCCGACCGGGATCTGCTCGAAGTGTGCGGCCGCCTCGAGATGGCCCCGGCCTCCGCCGTGCCCGTGCTGGTGGCCGGGATGATGGTCGCCGGCGTGCGGGTGGAGCTGGTGCTCGAGTGTCGCGATCTGGTCGTGGCGGAGCTGGATCTGGGACTGCAGCGTCCGGATCTGGGCGTGGTAGGCGGCCGCCGCGGGGTCGCCGGGCTCGGGCGCGTCCTTCTCGAGGGCGTCGATCTGGTGCTGCAGGCGGCGTACCTCCTGGCGCTGCTCGTGGATCTGCTCGCGGAGCAGGTGGCGCTGCTCGGGCGTGAGCTGCGGCTCGTGGTGCTTCACGGCCGGGTGCCCGCCGCCCGGATCGCTGCCGTGGCCGGTCGGCGTGCCGCCACCGCCGCCGCCCCCAGTGCTGTGGTTCCCGGCCGGGTCGCCGCCTGTCGGCTCACCGGGATCGCCGCTCGGGCTGGGGTCACCCGGCTGGTGGCGGTGGCCGTTGAAGGGCAGGTTGCCGGGCATGTCGGGCGCACGCCAGCCGCCGCCGTGCGGGAGCGTGATGTCGGCAGGCGGGGCCGCGTGTCCGGTGTTGGGGTAGGGCGGGAAGCTGTCGGCGAGCAGCGTCATCGTCGTGTAGAAGCTCAACTGAGCGAGGTACCAGTAGCCGTCAGCCCTCGACCATTGTTCGATGGCGTCGTTCATCTTCACCTGGAAATCGGGATCTCCGCTCAGACCCGCCAGATAGATGGAGTTCGTCAGGACATGGTGGCTCACCGTGCCGTCCGGGGCCGATCGGCGCACATCGCGCAACATCTGGTCGACGTGCTTCATGTCGCCGCTCAGCTGTCGTAGGGCGGTCTCCGCGCTGAGCACCTTGTTGTGGAGGTCCCAGATCGTCTGCTTGGAGGCACGGGCGCCGTGCCGGAAAGCATGGCCTGCCTTGCCGCCCAGGACCTCGTGCGGGAGGTTCTCGTGGGAGTCCTGGGTGTCGAAGGCCGCACTGAGCTTCTTCCGCAGTGCGCGTAGGTCGTCGGCGGCGGTGACGCACGACCCCGGATCGCCACCGTCGCGCACCAGCCAGTACTGGGTGCCCTCGCCGCCGTCACCGCTCATCTGGAGGCCCCATCGCTCAGTCATCGAAGCCGGTCCTCAGGTTGTGGTAGAGGGTCTTGACCTTCGAGACGGCGAGGTCATCGGCACCGGAGAGGTCGTCGATGACCTTCTGGATGTCGTGGTGGCGGTGACGGAGCCAGGAGACCAAGGAGCCGACGTCGCTGCTCACGACGTCCTCGAGGGCGAAGGTCCCGTGGTCGAGCCCGTCAAGTGGCACGCCCGTGTCCGGCGTGCTGATCTTCTTCGCTTTCGCCAGCGCCGACCGGTCGTCGTCGAGCTCACCGGCGACCACCTTCATCTTGGGATAGTCGATCTGTACCTCGCCCATGCCTCCTCTTGTCCCACCCGACACGGGCGGCCAAACCTCCGCAGCCGGCGGATACGGTGAACCCATGCCCCACGGCTCCGCCTCCGATGCCCTCGCGGAGCGGTTGCGCGCCGCGACGCTCGCCTGCGACCGGAGGCTCGACCGGCGTCCACTGTCGCCGGCGGAGACCTTCGACGCGCTGGCCGCGGCCTGCCGCGAGCTCGGGATCGAGGAGTGGGACGCGTACGGCGAGCGCGGCGCGGTTGCGCGGCTGGAGACCGAGGTCGCCGGGCTGCTCGGTCGGGACGCCGCCGCCTTCTTCCCGAGCGGCGTCATGGCGCAGCAGGTGGCGCTCCGGATCCACGCCGACCGCGCCGGCACGCGCAGGGTCGCGATGCCGGACCTCAGCCATCTGCTCGTGCACGAGGAGGACGGTCCGCGGATCCTGCAGGACCTGCAGGTCGAGCACCTCACCCGGGGGCGGGTGCCGGCCACGAGGGAGCACCTCGACGCGATCCCGGGCCGACTGGCCGCCGTACTCGTCGAGCTGCCGCTGCGGGACGCCGGCTGCCTCCTGCCGACGTACGACGAGCTGGCCGATCTCTCCGCGGCCTGCCGCGAGCGCGGGATCGCCCTGCATGTCGACGGTGCGCGCATCTGGGAGTCGCAGCCGTGGTTCGAGAAGGAGCTGACGGAGCTCGCAGCCCTGGCGGACACGGTCTACGTCTCGTTCTACAAGGGGATCGGTGGCCTCGCCGGCGCCGCGCTGGTCGGCGACGACGACGTCATCGACGAGGCGCGGCTGTGGCGACGCCGGATGGGCGGGACGATCTTCCGCACGACGCCGGAGGCGGTCGCGGCCCTGGTCGGTCTGCGCGACCGGCTGCCGCTCATGCCCGACCTGGTGGCGTGGGCGCGTGCGCTGGCCGAGGCGCTGCCCGCCTCGGTGGTCACGCAGCCGGCGGTGCCGCAGACGAACACCTTCCTCGTCTACGGCGCCGGCGACGCCGACACGGTGAACGAGCGCCTGGCGGGGTTCATGGAGGAGCACGGCATCGCGATCAGTCCGCCCTGGTCGCCGAGCGACGAACCCGGCCGGATCGTCACCGAGCTCGCCATCGGCGAGGCGGCGCTGGAGCTGGATCCTGCGACGGTGGCGGCCCAGATCGCGGCGATCGTGGAGGGCATCAGCCCCTGAGTCGCCGGGTGTCGTCGGGCAGCCGGAGCGTGCGGCCCGTCGCGTCGAGATGACCGAGCAGCGGGAGGGCGACCCGGCGTGAGGTGCCGAGCACCTGTCGGGCCTGGCTGGTCGTGAACGGCTGGGGGAGCGCGGCGAGAGCCTCGGCGGCGCGGTCGGCGGCGTCGGGGAGGAGTACGACGCCGGGCGCGAGCCGCAGCAGCAGACCGGCGCGGTGGAGGACCGCGATCGTGGCTCCGTCGAGACCGAGCCTGTCGAGCTCCTCCGCGGTGGGCGCGGCGAAGGGCGTGTCGGCGAGATGGCCGCGGAGCCGCTCGAGCGCCTGTGTCGCGGCCGGCGGCAGCGACGCGCCCGCCAGCGTCAGCCGGCCGCCCTCCGAGACGACCGGGGGTGCCACGAGCGCCGCGACGAGCGCCGGGTCGGGCACGTCGAGCCGGTGGGCGGCGGCCGCGACCGGCAGGCCGCCGTGTCCGGCGGCACGCACCGCCGCGACCAGGTCGGCGCGCAGGGCGGCGGCGCGCTCGGGTGCCACGAGCCAGTCGCCGGCGACCAGGGCCCCGTCCGGCAGTGGCGCGAGCGGGGCACCGATCCGGCGCAGCAGCGAGCGGCGTACGACACCGCGGGTGCGGAGCTCGGCCGCGAGGGTCCCGTCGTGGTCGAGGAGGACCTCCGCGCGGCGGGCCGCGGCGCCTCGGCGACCGAGCGCGGGTGGGGACGGGTCGAGGATCCGGGCGCCCCATAGGAGACGGCTGCCGGGGTCGCGCACGATCGCCCGGTCGCCGATGCGCAAGGGCAGCGGGTCATCGAGGGTCAACCGGTAGAAGTCCTTGCCGAGCGGCCGGACGTGGACGCCGACCAGGGCCGACCCCAGGTGGAGCACCGGCCGTTCCGGCACCCGGCCGTCACCGGTGAGCGCCACGTCGACGACCGAGGCCGGCGAGAAGGCGTCGGGTGTGACGAGCGCCGTGCCCCGGGCGACGGCGTCGGGTGCGTGGCCGCCGAGGTCGAGCGCCACCCGCGCCACGCCCGACATGCGCTCTCGGGGCGTTCCGAGAGACTCGATGCCGCGGACGCGGACGGTGCTGCCGTCCACGGCCTCCAGCTGGTCGCCGACGGCCACCGTGCCGGCCGGGAGGGTGCCGGTGACGACGGTGCCGGCGCCGCGGATGTGGAAGCGTCGGTCGACCCAGAGGCGTACGTCGGCGTCGGCGGGCGGCGGCGACACCTCGGCCAGCACTCGGACGAGCGTGTCCCGGAGCGTGTCGAGGCCCGCACCGGTGCGGCCGCTCACCACCACCGCCGGGGCACCGGCGAGGGAGGTCCGGTCGATCTCCGCCCGGGCGCGGGCCAGCGCCGGCGCAGGATCGGCGAGGTCGGCGCGGGTCACGACGACGAGACCGTGCGACACCTTGAGGGCATCGAGCGCGGCGAGGTGCTCGGCGGCCTGCGGCATCCACGGGTCGTCGGCGGCGACGACCAGCATCGCGATCGGCACCGGGCCGACGCCGGCGAGTGCCGTCGCGAGGAAGCGCTGGTGGCCCGGCACGTCGACGAACGCGACCTCGCCCGGCGCGGGCAGGCCCGGGAGCACCGTCCAGGCGTAGCCGAGCTCGATCGAGAGCCCGCGGCGCCGCTCCTCCTCGAGCCGGTCGGGGTCCGTGCCGGTCAGGGCGCGCACGAGCGTCGACTTGCCGTGGTCGACGTGGCCGGCGGTGGCGACGACGTGCACTACGCACGCTCCTCGGGTGCCGTGGCGGTCGCGCCACCGGTCGCGCCGACCGCTGCGGCCGACCCGCGCACCGCGGCGACCGCCTTCGCGAGCAGCGGGTCGTGCTCGGGCGGCACGGTGAGCAGGTCGAGCAGCAACCGACCGTCGTGCACGTGGCCGACCACCGAGGGGTCGCCGAGCCGCAGCGGGGCGGCGAGCTCGTGCGGAAGAGCGACGGCCGCACTCGGCAGGGGTACGCCGGGACCGCCTCCGCCGCCGACCCGGCCCTCGGAGGCGACCGCCGTGGCGAGGTCGGTGCCGATCGCGACCGCGAGCGCGCGGGCACGACCCATGAGGTCCTCGGGGCGGCCGGCGAGGGCCTGGGCGACGGGTGGCGTCGGGCCGGTCAGCGTCGCCTCGAGCGCGGCCAGGGTGAGCTTGTCGACCCGCAGGGCCCGCGCGAACGGATGACGCCGCAGGCGGTGGACCAGGTCGGCGTCGCCGAGCAGCAGGCCCGCCTGGGGACCGCCGAGCAGCTTGTCGCCGGAGGCGGTGACGAGCGCGGCGCCTGCACGCAGCATCGTCGTGGCGTCCGGCTCGTCGGGCAGCCGCGGATGTGGCGTCAGCAGGCCCGAGCCGATGTCGACCACCACCGGCAGCCCGGCGCGGGCACCGAGTCCGGCGAGCGCAGCGACCGGGACGGACGAGGTGAACCCCTCGACCCGGAAGTTGGACGGGTGCACCTTCAGCAGGAACGCCACCCGGCCGTCGGGGTCGTCCACGGCCCGCTCGTAGTCCTCGAGCCGCACGCGGTTGGTCGTCCCGACCTCCCGCAGCTGCGCGCCCACGGACTCCAGGAGCTCGGGGATCCGGAAGCCGTCGCCGATCTCGACCAGCTCGCCACGGGCGATCACGATCCGACGCCCGGCCGCGAGCGCGAGCGCGGCGAGGCCGAGCGCGGCGGCGCCGTTGTTGACCACGTGGACGTCGCCGGCGTCGGGGACCGCGGCGGCGAGAGCCGCCATCGTGGAGGCGCCGCGCCTCCCGCGGCGGCCGGTCGCCAGGTCGAGCTCGACGTCGGTGGGGCCGGCCGCCCGTGCGACCGCGTCGATGGCCGCCGCCGAGAGCGGCGCCCGGCCGAGGTTGGTGTGGACGACGACGCCGGTGGCGTTGACGACCGGTCGCAGCGAGGCGGCCGAGCCGGGCAGCGCCTCCAGCAGGCGGCGTACGACCGACTCGGGCGGCACCTCGCCACGACGGCACGCCTCGAGGACCGTCGCCAGCGCCGCCTTGATGCGTGCCCGCCCGAGCCGACCGATCGCCTCGGCGACGGCAGGATCGGCCAGGACGGCGTCGGTGCGCGGCGTACGCCGGCGGGGATCGTCGCGCACGCCTTCCTCCCCGTCCGGTCCGTCGGGCTGACCCGAGTGGTCGGCCCTCGACCGCCAATCTAGTGGCTCGGCACGGCGGCGCGCGGTCGGCCCGCCCGTCCGCGCGGGGATACCGTGACGAGAGGCGAACCACGTCGGGACGGGCGCGACGAGCGGGAGGCGACGATGACCACCGATGCCGCACAGCGGGCGCGCGGCGCGGCGTTCGCTCCACTGCGCCGGCCCGCGTTCCGGATGTTGTTCCTCGCGCAGTTCGTCTCCAACATCGGCACCTGGATGCAGGGCGTCGGCGCCCAGTGGTTCCTGGTCGAGCGGGCGCACAACGACTCGATGGTGGCGTGGACGCAGACGGCCGACACCCTGCCGGTGCTCCTGCTCGCGCTCCTGGCGGGCGTCACGGCGGATCTCGTCAACCGGCGCACCCTCCTGATGACCACCAGCCTGGTCTCCACGGCGATCGCGCTCGTGCTGACCGTGGTGACGCTGGCCGACCGGCTCGACCCGTGGGCGCTGCTCGGGTTCACCTTCCTCCTCGGGTGCAGCGCCGCGATCACCGGCCCGGCCTGGCAGGCGATCCAGCCCGAGCTCGTCCCACGCGAGGAGCTCACCCAGGCCTCCGCGCTGGGCAGCATCACGGTCAACGGCGCTCGCGCGGTCGGTCCGGCGGTCGCCGGTGTCCTCGTCGCGGCGGCCGGTCCCGGCGTCGTCTTCGCGCTCAACACGGTGTCGTTCCTCGCCGTGACGGCCGCTCTGGTGGTGTGGCGGCGCGAGCGTCGACCGGACTCCGCCGTCCGCGAACACGTGCTGTCCGGGCTGGCCTCCGGCCTGCGCTACGCCCGTGCGGCCCCCGGCGTACGCCGCATCCTGCTGCGCTGCGCGCTCTTCGCCTTCCCGGCCAGCGCCCTGCTCGCGCTGCTGCCGTCCGCGGCCCATTCGCTCATGGGCACGGGAGCGGGCGGCTACAGCGCCTTGCTCGCGCTGCTCGGAGCCGGCGCGATCGTCGGCACGCTCACCATCGGCACCATCCGCGACCACCTGAGCCGCACGGTGATGCTCACCTGTTCGGCAGCGGTCTTCGCGGTGGCTACGCTCTGCGCGGCCTGGCTGCCGCTGTGGCCCATGCTCGTGGTCATGCTCATCGCCGGCGTCGCGTGGATGGTGCAGCTGACCACCCTCAACGTCGCGATGCAACTGAGCCTCCCCGGATGGGTGCGCGCCCGCGGCCTCTCGATGTATCTGCTCGTGTTCATGGGGTCGCAGGCGGTCGGCTCCTTCCTGTGGGGTCTGGTCGTCCCGCATCTCGGCCTGCGCGCGACGCTCACCACGGCGGCGGTGCTGCTCGCGCTGGTCGCGCTCTCGGTGCTCCTCATCCCGGTGCGGGCCCGCAGTGGGACGCTGGATCGGGGCGTCGTGCCGCTCTCCTCCGGGCTGCCCGAGCTCCAGTTGGAGGCCGTCGACACCGCGCCCGTCGTCGTACGCATCAGCTATCGGGTCGCTCCGGAGAACGTCGACGCCTTCCGCACGGCCATGCGGGAGGTCCAGCGCTCACGGCGCCGGACCGGTGCCTCCCGTTGGCGGCTGCTGCGGCCGAGCGACGCGCCGACGACGTTCATCGAGGAGTTCCTGGTCCCGAGCTGGAACGAGCACGAGCTGCAGCACACCGTCCGATGGACGGGGTACGACGCGGAGCTCTACCGACGGGCCACCGCTCTGGCCGAGGAGCAGCCTGTCGTCGAGCACCTCGTCGTGTCGGAGGCCTGATCGTCCCCACCGCGGCGCCGATCGCGGAGGCCAGGCTCGCGAGCGTCGCGAAGGACGGCGAGGTCGTCGGTGCTCAGGTTTCCGGCGAAGCTGAGCAGTGCGCCGGTGCGGTCCTTGCTGCGCAGCAGGGCCTTCAGCATGTCGTTGGCGACCGAGCCGGCCTCGTGCCGGGCGGCGCTGAAGAGCAGCTCGCCGCCCGCCGCGCGGGCCTTGTCGACCTCGCCGGCGCGGTGCAGGCGGTCGAGAACCGTGAGCACGGTGGTGAGGGCGGGCCCGGTGCCGCCCGGCCTGGCGAGCGTGTCGGTGATCCGGCGCGCGGTCAGCGGGCTGTCAGCGTGGAGCAGGAGGCTGAGGGATCTCGTCGCGGAGTGCGCCGTGGCGTCGGCGCCCCTGGGCGGGGGATGGGCTCTGGGGGTCGAGCATCAAGCCTCCAGGAGTCGCTGGCCGACGTAGGCGTCGTCGCCTCGGGCGGGGACGGCGAAGACGGCGCTGCCGATGTGGGTGGTGAACCGGTTCAACGCGTCATTGTGGCGGGTGAGGGCGTGTTGGATCGGGAGGAACCCGAGTCGGATGTCGGCCTGCCAGGCCAGGAACATCAACCCCGCCCGACGCCGGCCGTCGCGGTAGCCGTCGTCGAAGTTCCAGCTGCGGCGGTAGATGCGGGCCCCGCCGGTGTTCTGGGGGCTGGCGAGGCGAATGTGCGCATGCGCGGGAACCGCCGGCTCGCCGTCGCTGCGGCGTGCGGAGAGATCGACCGGCTGGGACTCGCGGTGCTGGCCCAACGCGGCTCCGGTGGCGGTGCTCCGGCCGATGACCTTGTCGCGGCCGCTCTCGGGATGGGTGAACCAGGCGTCGAGATCGATGAGGATCTGCCGGGCCACGAGATAGCTGCCGCCTGTCATCCACCCGGGCGACTGGGCCTGGACCGAGATCTGCCACAGCGGGGTGCGGAGGGCAGGGTTGTCGGTGCCGTCACGGTGCCCCATGAGGTTGCGGCTCGTGGTGGCCGGGTCGCTCGAGGCGGCCGCGGTGTTGCGGAAGCCCGGCCGCGACCAGCGCAGCCGGACCGAGTCGCGCAGCTGCGTGCGCACATAGGACATCACCGCCTGCACCACGCCGGACATCTTGAGAGGGTCCTCGGCGCCGACCTGGACCAGCAGGTCGCCGTGGCTGAGACCTGGGTCGAGTCGGTCTGTCGCGAAGGACGGCAGGTCGATGAAGGCCTCCGGACGCTGGTGCTCCACACCGCAGGCCGCGAGGAGCGACGCACCGACGCCGGGTGTGATCTGGAGGCTGGCGGGGCGCAGGTCGAGGCTCGCGGCGGCGGTGGCCTGCGGGTCGAGCGTGTCGCGGTCGGTCGGGAATGACGAGGCTGTGGCCGCATGGTCGGCGAGCCGGCTCACGTGGGTGAGGAAGTCGATCGCGGCCGTGCGAGCCTGGTCGGGCGCTCGACGAGCTGCGGGGGAGAGGTCGAAGGCGAGCACGGTGCCGAAGGCGGGGATACGGTCGCCGAGCCCCATCGGGAGTCGGCGGACGCTTGCATGGTCGTCCGAGGGGGTGAGCCGGGCGCGCGTCGAGTCGTCGGCTTCGGCATCGGCGGCCGCAGCGTCGTCGCCCTGGCGTCGGCCGGCGAGGAAGCCCCCGGCTCCGCCTGCGGCCAACCCGGCCACGCCGGCCGCGCCCGACCAGCCCAGCAGCGAGCGGCGAGCGATCCGCGGTGGACCACTCGGCTCCTGCGGCTCCTCGGCTGCGCCCATGGCTACTCCTCGCCCGACGTGCCCGACGTGCCCGACGTGTCCGACGCAGTCGGGCGGTCGGTGACATCGATGACCGGAAAGGTTGTGGTGAGGGTCGCGCCGCTGCGGAAGCGCCAGGTCATCGTGATGGTCGACCCGGCGGAGAAGTCGGACTTCAGGCCCATCAGCATGACGTGGTAGCCGCCCGGCTGCAGCGTCACGTGGCCTCCGGCCGCGACCGGGATGGACCGCACCGCCATCATCGTGCCGGCCGCGTCCTTCGTGACGGTCTTGTGCAGGGTGACGCTCGTCGCAGCGGGCGTCGAGACGCCGACGATCGCGTCGTCGTCGGGACCGGTGTCGGTCACCGTGGCGTACGCCGCGCTCTCGCCGCCCATGTCGGTGCCCGATGTGTCCGGACCGCTCATGTCCATGCCCGGCATCCCCGAGGCCACGGCTGAGACCCAGCCGTCGGTCAGGGTGAGTTGCCGAGCGGTGGCCGCAGCGTAGGAAGGTGTGCGTGAAGCGGAGGAGCGGTCCTGGCTGTCGGTGCCGCAGCCGCCCATCGCCACGGTGAGCGTGAGGGCGACACCTGCCAGGCTCACGACACGGGTCGGGCGGGGGCTCATGCCGTCGCCTCCGTCAGGACAGAATACGGACGCGGCCGCATGAGATTGTGGATGGTCGCTCGCTGGCGCTCGCTCATGCGTAGTCCTTGACGAGTGTGGGGAGGGCAGCGGCGTAGACCTTCGCGCCGGTGAGGGCGCTGAAGTAGCCGACCATGGCGCCGTGCCGGTCGAGGGCGATGACCTCGGCCCCGTGGGTGACCTGGTAGTCGTGCTCGGTCACCTTCGGCTTGCTGATGCCGATGCCGTAGGTCCGGGCGGCGGCGATGACCTGCTCGATCGGCGCCCGCCCGGCATGGAAGGTGGGAGAGTAGTGGTGGATCCACGCGCGCAGCCGCGCCGGGGTGTCGCGGTGCGGGTCCGTGCTGACGAACTGCACCCAGATCTTGTCCGCGATCGCATGGGGCAGCGTGCGCAGGGCGACAGCGAGATCGGCCATCGTCGTGGGGCAAATGTCCGGGCAGCTCGTGTAGCCGAAGTAGAGCAGCGTCAGCTTGCCCTTGGCGGGTGAGGCGTAGGACCACGTCCCGCCCTCGGTGGCCTGGGCGATGTGCTGGGTCGCGGGACCGAGCGGCTCCTGGGGGATCTGGTGATACTGCTTGATCGACGCGAGCGGCGTCGGTGCCGCCGACGACGACGCGTCGGACGACCCGCATGCGGAGGCCACAGCGGCGAGCAGTGTCACGAGCACCACTGTGGTGAAACGGCGGGTGAGCGTGGTCCACGTGGTCACTAGATGAATGGTAGAGAGGCCGTGGAGGCGGGCCGTTCGCGGGCCATGGCGATCTCGGACGGCCGGCGAGAACCCGGCCACTAGCTATTGCAAAGGCTTTGCAATAATCGGCGGATGCACGCTCCCGCTGACTCCGAACCCGACGCCAAGGCGGTGCGCGCGGGCGTCGGTGGAGCGGTCGGTCGACGGACGAGCGACCGGCGTCGGGCACTGTGGATCCCCGGGCTGGCTCTTGTGCTGCTCGGCATGGTGATCGTCGCCCTGGGTGTCGGGCCGGTGGCGATGGACCCGGTGACGGTCGCGCGGATCGTGCTCGCCCACCTCGGTGTCCCGGTGGGCGACGCCGACTGGTCGGCTGCCCAGGAGGTGATCGTCTGGAACCTCCGTGTGCCGCGGGTTCTGCTCGGGGCGGTCGTCGGGGCGGGGCTCGCCGCCGCCGGGGCAGCGCTGCAGGCGATGGTCCGCAACCCGCTCGCCGAGCCCTACCTGCTGGGCATCAGCTCAGGTGCCTCGACCGGGGCCGCCGCGCTCATCCTCTTCGGCTTCGGTGTCAGCGCGGGCGTCTACTCGCTGACGGTGAGCGCCTTCGCCGGCGCGCTCGTCTCGGCCGCGGGGGTCTTCGCGATCGCCCGTTCGGGTGGTCGGCTGACCTCGGTCCGGATGCTGCTCTCGGGGGTGGCGGTCGGCTACGCGCTCTCGGCCACCACCAGTTTCCTGCTCTTCGCCGCCCCGGCCTCGGACCAGGCCGGCACCCAGGCCGTTCTCTTCTTCATGCTGGGCTCGCTGGTCCGCGCCGAGTGGGCCTCGCTCTGGGTCGTCGCCGGGGTGGTCGTCGGGATGCTCCTGCTGCTCACGGCGTGGGGCCGGCGCCTCGACGCGCTCACGATCGGCGACGACACCTCCCTCTCGCTCGGCGTGTCACCCACGCGACTCCGGCTGCACTTGCTCGTGGTCGTCTCGCTCGGCGTCGGCGCGCTCGTCGCCGTCTCCGGCGGCATCGGGTTCGTCGGCCTGGTCATGCCGCACCTGGGACGCAGGATCGTGGGCGCCGGCCACCGGCTCCTGGTGCCAGTCTCGGCCCTGTGCGGCGCCACGTTCCTGGTCATCGCCGACGCCCTCGCGCGCGTCGTGATCGCGCCGACAGAGCTCCCGATCGGCGTCCTCACCGCGGTCGTCGGCGTGCCGTTCCTGCTCACCCTCGTCCGCCAGCTCGACCCCTACGACGCCTGACCCGGGAGACTCCTGTGACTGCGCCGCACCCGTTCCGTCGCCGTTCTGCCGTCGCTCTTGCGCTGGCGGTCGCCGCGTTCGCCCTGGTGGCGGCCTGCGGCTCGGCGCCGCCGACGAGCGCTGGTGCGTCGACGCCCGGCTTCCCACTCACGGTGAAGAACTGCGGCGTCGACGTGACGCTCCCCGCCCCGCCGAAGCGGGTGGTGCTGGTCGGCAACGAGGAGGTCTCCTTGGTTGCGGGGGTCGGCGCTCTCGACCGGGTGGTGGCCAAGATCGGCGACTTCCCGCGGGGCCTGTTCGGCCGCGACGTCGACGAAATCCTGGCAGGCATCCCGAACCTCAACAGCTCGGTCAACGGCGGTGGCGGCGTCCAGGCCTCCCTCGAGAGCGTCATCAACACCGAGCCCGATCTGGTGGTCGGCTACGAGACCCCGACGCTGACGCGCGCAGCACTGGAGAAGGCCGGCATTCCGCTCATCGTCAACCCGTCCTACTGCGGGGAGATCGGCGACGAGCGCGGACACGCCCGTGCGGCGGTGAGCTTCGCGAACGTCTACGACGAGGTCGCGCTCTTCGGACGCCTCTTCGGCGAGCAGTCGCGCGCCACGACCTTCGCGACGAGCCTGAGGAAGCGGGTGGCCGCGGCACGTGCGAAGGCCACGAAGGGCACGACGACGGCCGCGGCGCTCTACGTCGGCAAGGCCGCGGGCCTCCTCGAGGCGTACGGCAACGGGGCGGTGATCAACGCGGAGCTCGAGGCGGCCGGCCTCACCAATGTGTACGGCGAGGAGGACAAGCGAGTCTTCACCGTCTCCACCGAAGACCTGCTCGAGCGCGACCCCGACGTCCTCGTCCTGCTCTCCAGCGGCGATCCGGACACCTTCGAGCAGACTCTCCGGGCCGTCCCCGGGACCGACGGACTCACCGCGCTGAGGTCCGGACGGGTGCTCGCCGAGCACTACTCCTACGGTGACCCTGCCACGCCGCTCACCGTCAGCGGGCTCGAGCATCTGGTGGCGTCCCTCGGGAAGGAAGGGGAGACGGGCCGTGATCATCGCTGAGGGGATCGGGTTCGCCTACGGCCGGACGCCGGTCCTCGAGGGAGCCTTCCTCGAGGGCCGCGACGGCCAGATGGTCGGCCTCGTCGGTCCCAACGGCAGCGGCAAGACGACCTTCCTGCGGACCCTCTACGGGTCGCTGCGGCCCACCGCCGGGCTCGTCACCCTCGACGGCGACCCGGTGGCGCGGCTGGGGCCTCGGCGTACCGCCCGACGGGTCGCGGTCGTCGCCCAGGAACGCGGCGGCGACCTCCCGGTCACCGTGCGCGAGATGGTGCTGCTGGGACGGCTGCCGCACCAGGGTGTCTTCGACCGCCACTCTCCGGACGACCACGCCCGTGCGGCTGCCGCGCTCGCCCGCGTCGGCGCCTCCCACCTCGCCGACCGGCGCGTCGACACGCTCTCCGGCGGCGAGAAGCAGCGCGTCCTGATCGCCCGCTCGCTCACCCAGGATGTGCGCCACCTGCTCCTCGACGAGCCGACCAACCACCTCGACGTGCGCTACCAGCACGACGTGCTCGGCCTGGTCGCCGGCCTCGAGGTCACCACCGTGGTCGTCCTGCACGACCTCAACCTCGCCGCGCGCTACTGCGACCACGTCGTCCTGCTGGACCGCGGCCGCGTGGTTGCCAGCGGATCCCCGGGCGAGGTCTTCACCCCGGCGACGCTCGAGCCGGTCTACGGCATCGGCGTCACCCGCGTCGACGTCGACGGCCGGCTGCATCTTGTCTTCACCCCGCACGACGGACCCACCAAGGCATGAGGAGAACGCCATGACCACCACTGAGAGCTCGACCCGCGCCGGCGCCGACTGGGCACACTGGCTCGACCGTTGGGACCGCCAGCAGACGGCCTACCTCCCGTTGCGCGAGGCGAGGTTCGAGGTGATGTTCCAGGCCGTCGAGCGGCTCCGGGGCAGGGAGGTCACGATCCTCGACCTGGCCTGCGGGCCGGCGTCGCTCAGCCAGCGTTTCCTGACCCGCAACCCGGCCGCTCGGAGCATCGGCGTCGACATGGACCCGGTCCTGCTCGAGCTGGGGCGGCGCAACCTCGGGGACCAGGACGGCCGGCTCACGCTGCGCCGCGCCGATCTCACCGACCCCGGGTGGACGGACCTGCTCGCGGGCGAGCGCATCGACGCCGTACTCACGACGACAGCACTGCACTGGTTGGCCGCCGACCAGCTGGTCCGGCTCTACCGCCAGCTCGCGGACCTGCTGCCGGAGGGCGCCGTGTTCCTCGATGGCGACCACATGGCGTACGACGTCGCCGAGCCGACGCTCCAGCACCTCGCCCTCATGATGAAGGCCGAGCGTGAGCAGGTCTTCGAGCGCGACGGCGACGAGGACTACGCGCAGTGGTGGACGGCGCTGGAGGCGTACTCCGAGCGGCTCGACGAACGTGAGCGCCTGCCGTTCGCGGAACGTCGGGACGTGCTCCGCGAACGTCGCGTCGACACCCGTCGGGCGGGCATCGCCATGCACATCACCGCTCTGCGTGACGCGGGGTTCGCCGAGGCCGGGCAGATCTGGGGCTATTTCGAGAACCGGGTGATCATGGGCGTCCGCTGAGAGCGTCGCCGGGGCCCACCCGAGCGTTCGGGGCGGGGCATGTGGCGGAGGCGGACGGGAATCGAACCCGCCTGACCGGGATGCCCGGCCACTACGGCTTTGAAGACCGCGCCCGTCACCAGACGAGAAACGCCTCCTCGCTCACCCTAGCGGGGCGCCGGGGTGTCCTCCTGGCCGGGGAGCAGCGCCCTGCCGACAGGCGGAAAGGCGGAGCCGACACGCCTGGGCGCTCTGGCCCGTGACCCCGTTCTTTGCCATAGTCGTCCCACGGGTGGGGAAACGTCGAGACGGAGGGCCGGGATGGGCGTCAAGCAGTTCATCGGCCAGTGGCCGCTGCTCAAGCAGGTCACCGGTGAGGACCGTCTCGGTCGCGGCCGGGCGGCGCAGTCCGCCCGCAGCGAGACGCTCCAGCCGCGCATCGCCGAGGCCGACCGGGTCGCCGAGTCGGTCTGCCCGTTCTGCGCGGTCGGCTGCGCGCAGAAGGTCTACGTCAAGGACGAGCAGGTCATCCAGATCGAGGGCAACCCGGCGAGTCCGATCTCGCGCGGCCGGCTCTGCCCGAAGGGCAGCGCCAGCCAGCAGCTGGTGACCAGCCCGACCCGCGTCACGAAGGTCCGCTACCGCCGGCCGTACGCCACTGAGTGGGAGGACCTCGACAGCGACACCGCGATCGACATGATCGCCGACCGCGTCATCGCGACGCGCCGACAGTTCTGGGAGTGGGAGGACGCCGAGGGGCGTCGCACCCGCCGTACCCTCGGCATCGCGAGCCTCGGAGGGGCAGCTCTCGACAACGAAGAGAACTACCTCATGAAGAAGCTCTACACCGCCATGGGGGCGCTCCAGATCGAGAACCAGGCGCGGATATGACACTCCTCCACGGTTCCCGGTCTGGGAACCTCGTTCGGCCGGGGTGGGGCGACCACCTACCTGCAGGATCTGGCGAACGCTGACCTGATCCTGATCCAGGGCTCCAACATGGCGGAGGCGCACCCGGTGGGCTTCCAGTGGGTCGTGGAGGCGAAGAAGCGCGGGGCGCAGGTCATCCACGTCGACCCGCGGTTCACCCGGACCTCGGCGCTCGCGGACTTCCACGTCCCGATCCGTGCCGGCTCCGACATCGTGTTCCTCGGCGCCCTGATCAACCACGTGGTCAGCAACGATCTGGACTTCCGCGACTATGTCGTGGTCTACACCAACGCGGCCGCGATCATCGATGAGCGCTACCAGGACACCGAGGACCTCGGTGGTCTCTTCTCCGGGTTCGACCCCGAGACCGGCCACTACGACCCCGCGACGTGGCAGTACGCGCCACGGCCCGGCAGCGACGACGTCCCCGGCGGCGAGCCGGAGAGCGAGGCGGACAGCGGCGTCACCGGCGCCGAGGCCCGGCAGTCCCACGAGACCGCGGTCTCCGACACGCACGGATCCGGCGGCCCGCCGGTCCCGCACAAGCCGGCCCGGGACGAGACGCTGCAACACCCGAGCTGCGTCTTCCAGATCCTCAAGCGCCACTTCGCCCGCTACACCCCGGAGATGGTGGAGGAGGTCTGCGGCGTGAGCCCGGAGCAGTTCCGGAAGGTCGCGGACGCCCTCGTCGCCAACTCCGGCCGGGAGCGCACGGCGGCGTTCTGCTACGCCGTCGGCTGGACCCAGCACTCCACGGGCGCCCAGATGATCCGTACGGCGTCGATCCTGCAGCTGCTGCTCGGCAATATCGGCCGACCCGGCGGCGGCATCATGGCGCTGCGCGGCCATGCCAGCATCCAGGGCGCGAGCGACGTACCCACCCTCTTCAACCTGCTGCCCGGCTACCTGCCGATGCCGCATGCCGGCCTCCACCACGACCTCGACAGCTTCCTGGCAGGTCAAGAGGGCAAGGCGGGCTTCTGGGGCAACGTCCGGACATACGCCGTCAGCCTCCTCAAGGCGTGGTGGGGCGACGCGGCGACCGCGGAGAACGACTTCTGCTGGGACTACCTGCCGCGGATGACCGGCGACCACTCCACCTACACGACCGTGAAGGCGATGATCGAGGGGGACTGCAAGGGCTACTTCCTCGTGGGTCAGAACCCCGCAGTCGGCAGCGCCAACGGCAAGATGCAGCGGATGGGACTGGCCAACCTCGACTGGCTGGTCGTCCGCGACATGCAGATGATCGAGTCGGCGACGTTCTGGAAGGACGGCCCCGAGATCGAGACCGGCGAGCTCGAGACCGAGAAGATCGGCACCGAGGTCTTCGTGATGCCGGCCGCCTCCCACGTCGAGAAGTCCGGCTCGTTCACCCAGACCCAGCGGATGCTGCAGTGGCGCGACAAGGCCGTCGCGCCGCCGGGCGACGCGATGAGCGACCTGGAGTTCTACTACCTCCTCGGGCTCAAGATCCGGGAGAAGCTCGCCGGGTCCACGGACGAGATGGACCGCCCGCTGCTCGACCTCACCTGGGACTACCCGCTCGACGACGAGGGCGAGATCGACGCCGCCGCCGTCCTCCGGGAGATGAACGGGGTGGGTCCGGACGGGCAGGCGCTGTCGTCGTACACGCAGTTGAAGGCCGACGGCTCGACGCGCTGCGGGGTCTGGATCTATTGCGGCGTCTACGCCGACGAGGTCAACCAGTCGCGGCGGCGCAAGCCCCATTGGGAGCAGGACCAGATCGCCGCCGAGTGGGGCTGGGTCTGGCCGGCCAACCGCCGCGTCCTCTACAACCGCGCGTCGGCGGCGCCGGACGGCACGCCGTGGAGCGAGCGCAAGAAGCTGGTGTGGTGGGACGCCGAGGCCGGGAGGTGGACCGGGAAGGACGTGCCGGACTTCATCGCCGACCGGGCTCCCGACTACGTTCCGCCGGAGGGGGCGAAGGGGCCCGACGCGATCGCCGGCACCGACCCGTTCATCATGCAGACCGACGGGAAGGCCTGGCTCTTCGTGAGCAGCGGCCTCGCCGACGGCCCGCTGCCGACCCACTTCGAGCCGGCCGAGTCGCCGTTCCACAACCCGCTCTACCCGCAGCAGAGCAATCCGGTCAGCACCTGGGTCGCGGAGGAGACCAACCCGCTGAACCCCAACTACAGCGACGTGTTCCCCTACGTCTACACGACCTACCGGCTGACCGAGCATCACACCGCCGGTGCGATGAGCCGCACGCTGCCCTACCTCACCGAGCTCCAGCCGGAGCCGTTCTGCGAGGTCTCGCCGCGGCTCGCCGCGGAGCGCGGGCTCATCCACGGTGACTGGGTGACGATCGTGACCGCCCGCACCGCCATCGAGGCGCGCGTGCTCGTCACGGAGCGACTCAGGTCGCTGCGGGTCGGCGACCGCTGGGTGGAGCAGGTCGGGTTGCCCTATCACTGGGGTCCGAACGGTCTCGTCCCCGGCGACTCGCCCAACGACCTGGTCGGGATCACCATGGACCCCAACGTCTACATCCAGGACAAGGTCGGCACCTGCGACATCCGGCCCGGCCGGCGCCCGCGCGGCCCCGCGCTGGTGACGTACGTCGAGGACTACCGCCGCCGTGCCGGGCTCGGGACGGCCCACGTGCCCGGTCGCGTCAACGGCACGGAGGTCGACGAGCCTGTCGACCCGGCCGTCGACAAGGACGGCGTCCACGAGCCCGAAGGAGGGGAAGCGTGACCTTCACCCCGGAGTCGCTGTTCGGCCGGCTGGACGACGTCCAGGCCGACGCGGGGTACGACGACGAGCATCCGCCCCGGATGGGCTTCTTCACCGACACCTCGATCTGCATCGGCTGCAAGGCCTGCGAGGTGGCGTGCAAGGAGTGGAACATGGTCCCGGACGACGGGTTCGTGCTCAGCGGGATGTCCTACGACAACACCCAGAGCCTCAACGCCAACACCTGGCGCCACGTCGCCTTCATCGAGCAGCCGGTCGACGTGCCGGTGCCCGAGGGCTCCGGGCCGCGCCCGGCCGCCGCCGGCACCGACCTCGGCATGCCGACGGTCGGTGTGCCTCAGGGGCTGCCGCAGATCAACGACCAGGAGGCGCCGTCCGGCGACGGCGGTGTGCGGTGGCTGATGTCGTCGGACGTCTGCAAGCACTGCACCCACGCCGGCTGCCTCGACAACTGTCCGACCGGCGCCCTCTTCCGCACCGAGTTCGGCACGGTCGTGGTCCAGCCCGACATCTGCAACGGCTGCGGCTACTGCGTCCCGTCGTGCCCCTACGGCGTCATCGACGTGCGCGAGGGCGACGGCCGGGCCTGGAAGTGCACGATGTGCTATGACCGGCTCAAGGTCGACGAGACCCCGATGTGCGCCAAGGCGTGCCCCACCCAGTCCATCCAGTTCGGCGAGCTGACCGAGCTGCGCGAGCGGGCGCAGGCGCGGGTCGAGGAGCTGCACGATCAGGGTGTCGAGGTGGCTCGGTTGTACGGCGCCGACCCGGAGGACGGCGTCGGGGGCGACGGCGCGTTCTTCCTGCTGCTCGACGAGCCGGAGGTCTACGGTCTCCCGCCCGACCCGGTCGTCACCACGCGTGATCTGGGCTCGATCTGGAAGCACGTCGGCGCCGCCGCGGTCGGTCTCGCGGCGCTCGGCGCTGCGTCGTTCCTGGGAGGTCGCCGGTGAGCGCCGGCGGCAAGCGCAAGGCCGGACGCGGCGGGCTCGGCGGGGGCTCGCGCGGCGGTGGCGGCCGCGGCGAGGCCGCGATGGTGCCGCAGGCGGAGTTCGAGTCCTACTACGGCCGCCCGATCATCAAGGCGCCGGTGTGGAAGACCCCGGACGTGCCGCTCTACCTCTTCCTCGGCGGGATGGCCGGAGGCTCGGCGCTCCTCGCCGAGGGCGCGGCGATGACGGGCCGCCCCGGCCTGGAGAAGGTCGCCCGGCTCGCCGCGGCCGGGGGCGCGATGGGCGGGACCGTCTTCCTGGTCCACGACCTCGGCCGCCCGGAGCGGTTCCTCAACATGCTGCGGGTGCTCAAGCCGACGTCGGCGCTCTCGGTTGGCACCTACATCCTCTCCGCGTTCGCCTCGGCCTCCGGTGGTGCCGCCGCGCTCGAGGTGACCGGCTGGTTCCCGCGCCTCAAGCGGCTGCTGGGCATGGGCGCCGCGGTCTCCGGGCCGCCGCTGGCGACCTACACCGCGGCCCTCTTCGCCAACACCGCGGTCCCGATCTGGCACGAGGGCCACCGCGAGCTGCCGTTCGTCTTCGGTGGCTCCGGCGCCGCCGCCGCGGGCGGGGTCGGGATGCTGCTGGCGCCGTCGGCGGAGCATGCCCCGGCGGCGCGGATGGCGCTGGTCGGTGGCACGGTCGAGCTGGTCGCCAGCGAGGTCATGGAGCGTCGCCTCGCCACGCAATTCCCACTCAGCTTGGCCGAGCCCTACCACGAGGGCAAGGGCGGCCGGTTCATGACGACGGCGAAGCGGCTGACGGTGGCGGCGCACGTCCTCAACCTGCTCGGGATCCGGTGGCCGTGGTTGCGCCGTCTCGCCGGGGCGACGTACGTTGCCGGCTCGGTGACCACCCGGTTCGGGATCTTCGAGGGCGGGCTCGCCTCGGCCAACGACCCGAAGTACACCGTCGTCCCGCAGAAGGCGCGGGCCGCCCGCAAGGCCGCAGAGCGGAAGCAGACCTCGCCGACCATCGGGTGAGGGCTAGGTTGGCGGGGTGACCACCGCTGCCGACCCGACGTCCCCCGTCCGTCTCACGCAGTACGCCGCCGGTGGCGGGTGTGCCTGCAAGGTGCCGCCGGGGGAGCTCGAGCGGGTGCTGTCGGGTCTCACGCCGCCCGCCGGTGACGATCTGCTCGTCGGCGTGGAGCATGGCGACGACGCCGCCGTCGTGCGGATCGAGGCCGGGCCCGACGGACGGAGCCGGGCCGTCGTGATGACCACGGACTTCTTCACCCCGGTCGTCGACGACCCCTACGACTGGGGCCGGATCGCCGCCACCAACGCGCTCTCCGACGTCTACGCCATGGGCGGGGAGCCGTTGGTGGCGGTCAACCTGCTCGCCTGGCCGCGCGACAAGATCCCGTTCGACCTCGCCGCCGAGGTCCTGCGCGGCGGTGCGGACGTCGCGAAGGCCGCCGGCTGCCACCTCGCCGGCGGGCACAGCATCGACGACCCGGAGCCGAAGTACGGCCTGGCGGTCACCGGGCTCGCGGACGCGGAGCGGCTGCTTCGCAACGACGCCGGCGCCGCCGGCGTACCCCTGACGCTGACGAAGCCGCTCGGCCTCGGGGTCCTCAACAACCGCCACAAGGCGACCGGCGAGGTGTTCCCCGACGCCGTCGCGTTGATGACCACGCTCAACCGCGACGCGTCGCGGGCCGCGCTCGCCGCCGGGGCGGTCTGCGCCACCGACGTCACCGGCTTCGGCCTGCTCGGCCACCTGCACAAGATGGCCCGCGCGAGCGGCGTGACGGCCGTCGTCGACTCGGCGGCCGTGCCCTACCTGGAGGCCGTCCGGCCGTCGTACGCCGCCGGCTACGTGCCCGGCGGGAGCCGCCGCAACCTCGACTGGGTCCGGCCGTACGTCGACGCCGCGGTCTCGGAGGACGAGCTGGTGCTCCTCGCCGACGCGCAGACCTCCGGGGGGCTGCTCGTCGCGGGCGAGGTCCCGGGTTACCCGGTCATCGGCGAGCTCGTGCCGGCGCAGGGGGAGACCACCATCGTCGTGCGCTGACCCCGATCGGGTACCTGCCCGAGGTGAGTGACGAGGATGTGGTCAAGGCCCTGCTCGACCGGCACGGGACGACGTACGCCCAGGACGCGGGGATCACGCTGCACGACAAGCCGTCGCCGCTGTGGCAGCTGCTGGTGTTGAGCCTGCTGCTCTCCGCACGGATCGGCTCCGACATCGCGGTCGCGGCGGCGCGAGAGCTCTTCAAGGCCGGCTATCGCACCCCGCAGAAGATGCGGGAGGCCTCCTGGCAGGACCGGGTCGATGCCCTGGGACGCGGCCACTACCGGCGCTACGACGAGCGCACCGCCACCCAGCTCGGCGAGCTGGCCGACACCCTGCTCGAGACATACGACGGCGACCTGCGCCGGCTGCACGAGGAGAGTGAGGGCAGCAAGGACGTCGAGCAGGCCCTCCAGCGGTTCAAGGGCATCGGCCCCGCCGGTGCGGCGATCTTCTGCCGTGAGGTGCAGGGCGTGTGGGCCGACCTGGCGCCCTACGTCGACAAGCTGGCCGCGGACGGCGCCGAGCGTCTCGGACTGCCGAGGTCCGCCGACCGGCTCGCGGATCTGGTCGCCCGCAAGGACCTGCCACGCCTCGTCGCCGGCTGCGTCCGAGCCGCCCGGGACAAGGCGGTCGTCGACGACGTGCGTCAGGGATGAGTCGGGGCGCGGCGCGCTAGCGGCTCCCGGCCGTCCGCGTTCCGCGCAGCGTCATCGGGGGCAGGAACTCCCCGACCCGGTCGCGCGCCCACCAGTCGCCGGTCTCGGCGCGCTCGCGTCGGGTGGTGAAGCGGTAGCGGTAGAGCAGGGCGCGCACGTAGCGCGGTGGCGCACCCCGGAACGGGTCGTCGCGCAACAGGCGCGACACGTGGCGGTCGCCCTCGAGGAGGCGCCGCGCGAAGACCCGGAACCACGGTTCGGCGTACGCCGGCGAGAGGGCGGCGAACCACATCAGCCAGTCCAGCCGCAGGTGGTACGGCGCGAACTGCCGTGGCCGACGGCTCGGATCACCCGGCTTGCCCCTGAACTCGTACTCCTGCCAGGCCGCGTCCGGACCGGGCCGGTCGTCGGCCGTGCCCTCGACGACGATCTCGTAGCGGGTCTTGGTGATGCTGCCGAAGGCGCCGTAGGAGTTGACCAGGTGCCAACGGTTGAAGGAGGTGTTCATCCGCTGGTGACGGGAGAGCAGGTTGGCCGCCGGCCAGTAGCTCAGCACGACGACGGCCGCGGCGAGCGCGCAGACGACCACCTCGAAGGCGACCGACGTGCCGACGGCGGCGTGGTGCGCTGAACCGGGCAGGACCGGCGCCAGCCAGGCGTCCGGCAGCACGGAGAGCCCGAGCACGATGGTGAGCCAGTTGAGCCAGGCGAAGTTGCCGCTGGTGACGAGCCAGAGCTGGGTCACGATCATGACCGCGGCGGCGATGCCTGCGACGGGCTGGGGGAGGAAGAGCCCGATGGGGACGACCAGCTGTGTGACGTGGTTGGCGAGGACCTCGACGCGGTGCAGGGGCTGGGGGAGACGGTGGAAGTACCAGCTGAGCGGGCCGGGCATCGGCTGAGTCTCGTGGTGGTAGTAGAGACAGGTCAGGTCGCGCCAGCATGCATCGCCGCGCATCTTGATCAGCCCGGCGCCGAACTCCAGCCGGAAGAGCAGCCAGCGGAGCAGGAGGAGCGTGAGCAGCGGCGGGTCGGTGCGGTCGTTGCCGAGGAAGACCGCGAGGAAGCCGGTCTCGAGGAGGAGTGACTCCCAGCCGAACGAGTACCACGTCTGGCCGACGTTGACGATCGAGAGGTAGAGCAGCCACAGGACGACCCAGACGGCCATCGCGGCCGGCAGGGGGACGGCGTCGGTGAGCCCCGCGACGGTCGCCGCCGAGAGCGCGGCGCCGATCCACGCGACGGCGAGGAACGTCCGGTCGGAGTGGTGGAGGTGGAAGAGGCTGGGGGAGCGGCGGAACGAAACCGCGCCCAGGTAGCGGCGTACGGGCGTCAGGCCGTGGTCGCCCAGCAGCGCGCGGTACTGGTTGGCGGCGACGACGAACGCGACGACGTAGACCGCGGCCAGGGAGCGCTGGAACAGCATCCGGGCGATCCAGCTGTGGTCGGCGGCGAACCAGTCCATCGCTCCTCCCAGGATTGCGGTCGGGGTCTAGGCCAGGGCGTGGTCCCGCGCCGGGTCGATCGGCAGCCGGACACCGAACCGCCGTGCGAGCGCGATCCGGGCGGCGTGATAACCGCACATCCCGTGCACCCCTGGCCCGGGCGGCGTCGCCGCGGAGCAGAGGTAGACGGCCGGGTCGGGGGTGGCGTACGGCGTCCACCGCAGGCCCGGCCGCGCGACCAGCCCGAGCCCGGCGGCGCTGCCGCAGGCGATGTCGCCGCCCACATAGTTGGCGTTGTCGGCCTCGAGGTCGGCCGGCCGGCTCACGTGACGGGCCCGCACGATGTCGCGGAAGCCGGGCGCGAACCGCTCGACCTGGCGCTCGACGGCCTCGGTGAGGTCGCCGCTGTAACCGTTCGGCACGTGGGCGTAGACCCAGAAGGTGTGGGCGCCCGCGGGTGCGCGGGTCGGGTCGACGACACTCGGCTGGGCCGTGATGAGGAACGGCGGGTCCGGCGTCCGGCCGGCCTGGACCGCCGACAGGGCCGACGTGATCTCGGCGAACCCGGGTGCGAGATGCACGGTCCCCGCCCTTCGGCACTCCCGAGCCGTCCACGGCACCGGCTCGTCCAGCGCATAGTCGATCTTGTAGACGCCGGGACCGTAGCGGTACCGCGCGAGCCGGTAGCGGAAACGGTCGGGCAGCCGGGATCCGGCGATCCGCGCCAGAGCGGTGGGGGAGACATCGAGGAGGTAGGCACGCGCAGCGGGAAGCTCGCCGAGCCTGGGCACGGGGTGATCCAGGACGATCTCACCACCGTGCTCGACGAGATCGGCGGCGAGTGCGTCGACGATCGCTTGGGAGCCGCCGCGCGGCACCGGCCACCCCGACGAGTGCGCGGCCATCGCGAAGACCAGCGCGATCGCGGTGCCGGTCGGGGCGGTGAGCGGCGCCATGGAGTGGGCGGTCATCCCGGCGAGCAGGGCCGGGGCCTTCTCGGCGTGGAAGACCCGGTCGAGGAGAGCGGCGGGTACGGCGGCCCGCAACCCGAACCGGGCCAACTGGAGCGGGTGTTCGGGCCAGGCCGCCCACGGCGGTCGGAGCAGGTCGCCCGCCAGGTCGCCCCACCGGCCCTCGAACGGTCCCATCAGCCGCTCGTAGGCGCGCGCGTCCGGGCCGAGCGAGGCGGCGGTCTCCTGCACGGACCGGGCCAGCACGCCCGCCGTACCGTCGGGGAAGGGGTGGGCCATCGCGATCTCGGGCTGGAGCCACTGCAGGCCGTGACGCTCCAGGTCGAGCCGCTGGAGGACGGGCGACCCGATGGCGAGCGGGTGCACCGCCGAGCACGGGTCGTGCCGGAAGCCCGGCTCGGTGAGCTCGCGGGTGCGCGCCCCGCCGCCGACGCTGTCGGCGGCCTCGTAGACCCGCACCGAGAGCCCCGCACGGGCCATCACGGCGGCGGCGGTCAGACCGTTGGGGCCGGCGCCCACGACGATGACGTCCAGCTGGGCCATGAGCCCAGCCTAGGGGCCTCGCGGATGCCGGGAGCCGTCACCGAGGCGGAGGACGTCTGGGCGATCGACGTCCCTCGCGATCGGGAGGGTCGCCGACCTGGTCCTTGAGGTCGCGCTCGATCTGCTTCGCGCGTCGGCGCTCGAAGAGCAGGATCAGCACCACGATCGCCGCGAGTACGACGACCGTCATAATCAGGCGGAACGCGTCCATGGTCACCTCCGGGGCTCGGTCAGGTACGGCGGCTCGGCTCCTCGTCGTCGATGTCCTCCAGCCCGTCCAGCGGGCGGGCGTTCGCGACGAACGCGTCCTCGTTGGCCCGGCTCTGCGCCTCGGCGGCGACCGCCATCGCGTGCGGGTCGTGGGCGTCGTCGCCGTACTTGGCGAGGATCTTCTCCCGGTCGGCGATCGCGTGCTCGCGCGACGCCGCCTGGGCGTCGGCGAACATCGTGGTGCGGCCGGCCAGGATGCGCCGGATCTCGCGGCGCTCCCGCCACTGCTTGCCCACGAGCATGAGCAGGACCCCGGCGACGGCGTAGCAGCCGAGGAGCAGGAAGCCCTTCGTGTACGGCTCGCCGACGCCGTACACGGTGTGCTTGATCATCTCGGTGATGCCGAAGCCCACCACGTAGGGATGCAGCCACCCGAAGAACGTCGGGAGCATGAAGGCGGGGTAGGCGGCCCCCGAGGAGGGGATGGAGAGGAAGACGAAGAGCGCCATCGCGGGCATCGCCACGAACCGGCCGAAGAAGTAGCTCAGCCCGTTGGTGGCCAGGCCGATCGCGGTCATCCAGCAGCAGCCGATGCCCCACAGCGGCAGGAAGTGGCCCTGGACCGCGCCGATGACCGGGCCCGCCAGGACGATGGCGAGCAACGACAGCAGCACGCCGCCGGCGAGGATCACGCCGACCCGCACCCGGTGTCGCAGCGGGGCGCCCATCAGGCCGAGGAAGAGTGCCAGCATGTAGCCGCCGATGCACCAGGCGAGCGAGAGATACATCGTCGTCATGCCGAACAGGTCGTGGGACGGGAGCGGGGCGAGGTCGCGGACGTCGAGCGTCTGCCGTTGGGCGGCGAAGACCGGGGTGAGCGTCTGCTTGGCGACGTTGGCCGCCTGGTAGGAGTGGGCGCTGGCGATCACGAGCGTCGGGTTGCCGGGCGTGGTGAGGTCGAGGGCCGCGATGTCAGCACCGCTGCGGACCAGGTCCTCCGCCTCCGTCCGGGTTGCGACCTGGTCGTAGTCGAACATCCCGCCTGTGGCGTTCTCGAGTCCCGGCAGCGTGGCGGCCGAGACCACCGCCACCGGTGCGTCCCTCACGGCCGGAGCGTGGAACGCGTTGATGTAGCAGAGACAGAAGAGACTGACGAAGAAGATGGGCATCCACACCTGCAGGCCGACGAGCTGCAGTCCGGGCGGGAGGGAGGCGTACGCCGACCGGTAGCGCTGCCGCAGGGTCGGTCTGGTGTCGCGTGGGTCTGACCGGGACACCGGCCTCAGCTCCTCCCGCTCGTCCGCAGACCCGTTCTCGGGCTCGCCCGCGGGTCGTGGGTCCGGTACCCGACCGCGGAAAAAGATGCTCGCGCCGACGGACCGTCCGCGTAGTCTCGAGTGGACGCAATCCGTCGCAGGGGGTTCGACCGTGAGCGAATCAGTCACCGAGTCCGACTATCCCGACCACATCGACGCCGCCGTCCTGAAGGTCGCCGGCGTCGTGGTGCTCGGGGCCATCATGTCGATCCTCGACATCACCGTCGTCAACGTGGCCCTGCCGACCTTCCAGGACGAGTTCGGCACGCCCGACAGCCCGGTCGCCTACTCCCACGTCGCGTGGACGGTCACGGCCTACACCCTCGCGCTCGCGACCGTGATCCCGCTGACCGGGTGGGCGGCCGACCGGTTCGGCACCAAGCGGCTCTACATGACCGCGATCTTCCTGTTCACCGCGGGATCCGCCCTGTGCGCCACGGCCTCGGGGATCAACGCGCTCATCGGCTTCCGCATCCTCCAGGGGCTGGGTGGTGGGATGCTCATGCCGCTCGGCATGACCATCCTGACCCGCGCCGCGGGGCCGCACCGGATGGGGCGCCTGATGGCCATTCTCGGGGTGCCGATGCTCCTGGGCCCGATCCTGGGGCCGATCCTCGGCGGCTGGCTGATCCAGGTCGCGAGCTGGCACTGGATCTTCCTCATCAACGTGCCGCTCGGCGCCGCCGCTCTGGCCTACGCGTGGTCCGTCCTGGCCAAGGACAGCCCGGAGCCCTCGGAGTCCTTCGACTTCCTCGGTGTCGCGCTCATGTCGCCCGGCCTCGCGCTCTTCCTCTTCGGCGTCTCGTCGCTCCCCGCCGAGAACGGCGACTTCGGCGCGCCCCGGGTCTGGGTCTCGATGCTCGTCGGGCTCCTGCTCATGGTCGCCTTCGTGTGGCACTCGTTCCGGCCGAAGCATCCCCTGCTCGACCTCCGGCTGTTCCGCAACCGCAACCTCACCGTCTCGATCGTGACGATGTTCCTCTTCGCCGCCGCGTTCTTCGGTGGGCTGCTGCTGGTGCCGACGTACTACCAGCAGATCCGCGGCGAGTCCACACTGCATGCCGGTCTCCTGGTGGCGCCCCAGGGCCTGGGCGCGATGGTGACGATGCCGATCGCCGGGCGGCTGGTCGACAAGATGCCCGTCGGCCGGATCGTGCCGGTCGGCATCGCGCTGATCATCGTGGGCATGTTCGGGCTGACCCAGATCAGTGCGACCACGCCGTACCTCCTGCTCATCGCGATGCTGGTCGTGATGGGTCTCGGCATGGGCGCCACGATGATGCCGCTGTTCACCTCGGCGCTGAAGACGCTGGCCGCCGCGCAGGTCGCGCGCGGCTCGACCCTGCTCAACATCACCCAGCAGATCGCGTCGTCGTGCGGGGTGGCGACGATGTCGGTGATCCTCACCAACCGCCTCAACGACTCGCCGATCATCCCAGGCACCCAGGGCGTCCCGGGGTTGGGCGGAGGGCTCCGCGAGACGCAGGCGGCGATCCTGTCCAACACCCGCCCGGAGAACCTCGCCTCCCTCCACCTCGAGCACGCCACCATCGCCCATGGGCTGGTCGATGCTGCGTCAGCCTTCTCCCACACCTACTGGGTGGCCTGGGTGCTGGTCGCGCTCACCGTGGTGCCAGCGCTGATGCTGCCGCGCAAGCACGAGGAGGCTCATCTCCTGGACGACCAGGGCGCGCCGCCCGCGGTCGTCGACTGACCGACCGGGACGGTGGGCGCGCGGGTCGCGCCGCCGCGGGATGGCGCTCAGGTGAGCGAGACGGTCTCACCGCGCCCGACGGTGCGCAGCCGGGTCGGCAGCCGACGCTGCTGCGCTTCGGCCAGGAAGTCGGCCAGCGGGGAGCGGAAGACGGTGTAGTCGTCGTAGTGCACGGGGACGGTGACGGCGGGGGCGAGCAGGTCGACGAGATCGGCGCCCTGTTCTCCGTCCATCGTCACCAGGAGCCCGAGCGCCCGGGTGCCGCCGAGGTGGACCACCATGGCGTCGAGCGGTCCGAGCCGGTCGGTCACGTGACGCAGCCACGGCCGGTGGAGGGTGTCGCCGGTGACGTAGACCCGGAACGGTCGGCCGCCGTCATCGACCTCGAGCACCTCGCCCATCACCGGTGGGAGGACATGACGGGCCATGCCGGGGGCATGCTGGCCCGGCACCGACGTCACCTTCAGTCGGGAGTCGCCCGCGACCAGGAGCTCCTCGTCCCAGGTCGCCATGCCGTGCGCGGAGAAGCCCCACCGGCGCAGCTTGCGCTCGGCCGCCGGCGTGGTGAGGAGCGGGACGTCACGGGCGAGCTCGGCGCGAGCGATGCGGTCGAAGTGGTCGCCGTGCAGGTGCGAGAGCAGCACGGCATCCAGAGCAGGCAGGTCCGCCGGCTGCCGGGACGGCTCCGTGAGCCGCTTCGAGAAGAGCCCCTTGCCGAGGTAGGCGCGCTGGCCGCGATGGAGGAAGTTCGGGTCGGTGAGGAGCGTGAACGGCCCCAGTCGCAGCAGGGTCGTCGCCGTACCGATGAACTCGAGCGTGTGCTCCATGCGGCCCGGTTCCCCCTCGGGCGTCGCCCCACGCGTGGGGCGACACCCGAGGGTCACGAGAAGGCGAGCAGCGCGATCGGGGCGGTCGTGGGCGTCGGGGACCCGCCCGGCGGCTCCACAGTGATGCCGACGCCTCGGGCGTGGGCCGCTGCGCCGTCGAGGACGACGGCCGAGGTCGGCGCCGACGACATCAGCCCGGCCGGCCGCATGGCGCCCGCAGCGTCCTGCAGCCAGAGCTCGTAGACCCGCCCGCGCGGCGGCGGAGCCATGCCGTGAGCGGTGATGGCGGCCCGGTCGAGCGCAGCCGAGCGGTACGCCGTGACGACGGTGCCGTCCTTCAGTCGGGTGCGCACGCGCTGGGCGTCGGGCGCGTGGACGATGCGGTCAGCCAGGGTGACCTGCTCCTGGCCGCTCCCCGGATGGCTCCAGGGATGCCACACGAGGCCACCGACCGCGACCAGCACGACGGCCGCGGCGGCCGCCAGCAGGGCGGGCAGTCGACGTCGCGTCGTACGCCGCCTCCGGGCGGTCACGGGAGCGAGCGGCCGCATCGTGGCGATGTCGGCCAGGACCCGGTCGCGGAGGGCGGGCGGGGGCGGGACCGCCACGGTCTCTGCAATCATGCCGGAGGCCTCGCGCAGGCTGTCCACCTCCGCGCGACACGCGTCGCAGGTGGCGAGGTGCCTCTCGAACTCGGCACGCTCCGCGGGGTCGAGGGCATCGACGGCGTAGGCGCCGGACAACGCGTGGATGTCACTGCTCATCGGGCCCCTCCTACGTCCATGACGTCGCGCAGACGGATGAGTCCGTCCCTGATCCGGGTCTTCGCCGTGCCGACCGGCAGGTCCAGCATGCTCGCCACCTCGGTGTGCGTGTAGCCCCCGAGGTAGGCGAGCTCCACCGCTTCCCGCTGGATCGGCGTCAGGCCTGCCAGTGCGGTCCTGACGCGGTGGGCGTCCAGCGACGCGTGTGCCGCCTCGGCGGTCGTGTCGTGGCTCACCGGCCGGTTCCTCTCCTCATACGCCGTCTCCCGGCGGGTCTCCGCCTCAGCGGCGCGGACCCGGTCGACCGCCCGGCGGTGGACGATCGTCAGCATCCACGACAGGGCGCTGCCGCGTCCGGCGTCGTAGCGCGACGCCTGACGCCAGATGTCGAGGTACGACTCCTGGGTGATCTCCTCGGCCTGGGCCGGGTTCCGCACCACGCGGAGAGCCAGGCCGTAGGCGCGTGCGGCCGTGGCGTCGTAGAGCTGCGCGAAGGCGGACTCGTCCCCGCGGGCCGCGCGCACCAACAGCCCGGCGAGGTCCGGAGCGCCCGTCGGCGTTCCCGCGTGGGGGACGCCGACGGGCGCGGGCTCGTCGCGGGTCACCGGAGGGTCCTCATCACGGCGTGGGTCGATCGTGCGCTCACGACGGCAGGTGACCTCACATGCCCTTCGGCATGAGGACGGAGTCGACGACGTAGACGGTCGCGTTGGCGGTGGGGAGGTTGCCGCATAGCACCTTCGCGCCGTCGACGGTCATGCCTCCGGTGTCGCCGGAGACCGTGACCTGGTCCTTGTCGAGCGTCGTGTGGGTGCCGTCGATCGAGGACGGGTCGAGCTGCCCGCTGATCACGTGGTGGGTCAGGATCTCGGTCAGCAGCTTCTTGTTCGCCATGACCTTGTCGAGGTCCGCCTTCGGCAGCTTCTTGAACGCGTCGTTCGTCGGGGCGAAGACGGTGAGCCCGTCGGCGCCGTTGAGGGTGTCCACGAGGCCCGCCTTGGTGACGGCCGAGACGAGGGTGCTCAGCAGCGGGTTGTTGCTCGCCGCCGTCGCGACCGGGTCCTTGACCATGCCGTCGAACGAGCCGGAGCCCGAGGTGGGGATCGAGGAGCAGCCGGGGCCGAAGGTCGCGGCGCCGGCCTCGGACGTGCCGCCGGAGGACATGGAGGAGGACATCGGTGCGGACGGCGCCGAGCCGGTCGTGCCGGAGTCGTCGTTCCCGCCGCAGGCGGTGAGCGCGAGCCCGAGGGTGACGGCGGCGGCTGCTGCGCCGCCGGTGCGCCGGAGGGTGCTGGAGTTCATCGTGCTGCCTTCCATCGGTGTCGGTCTGTCATGAGGCATTCGGCGCGGTCGCCGATCCGGATTGGTGGGGTGCGATCCGCGAGGCTCAGCGCACGCTCACCTGGATCGTGTGGATCCCGCTGGCGCCGGAGGGGAACGGAGTGGCGCGGACGGCGGTCTGCACCTGGCCCGCGCCGTCGACGACCCGGCAGGCGAGCGTGTGGACACCCGGGCGCGCCGGCCACCGCCAGAACCACTGCCGCCAGTAGTCGTCGCCGACCGACGGGCCCAGGCGCGCCGCCTGCCAGCGCCCGCCGTCCACGCTGACCTCGACCCGCGTCACCCCGCCGCTCTCCTGCGCCCAGGCGACGCCGCCCACGACGGTCTCGCCCGCGTCCACCGTGGCGAGGGGACGCGGGGTGTCGATGCGGCTCGAGATCCTGATCGGGGCGTTCGTCGCCCAGCCGCGCTTCGTCCAATAGGCGTCCTGGGCGGCATACGTCGTCAACGTCATCCGGCGCAGCCACTTGGTGGCTCCGATGAAGCCGTAGAGGCCGGGGACGAGGAGCCGGGCGGGGAAGCCGTGGGCGCGGGGGAGCGGGGCACCGTTGAACCCGACCGCCACCATGCTGTCCCGCCCGTCGCTCGCGAGCCGGAGCGGCGTGCTGATCGTCATGCCGTCGACGTCGCTGCTGAGGATCTGGTCGGCCCCCTCCTGCACGCCGGCGCGGTGGAGCAGGTCGGTGAGGCGGACGCCGAGCCATCGCCCGGCGCCGACGTACGGGCCGCCGACGCTGTTGGAGACGCAGGTCAAGGTGATGTCGCGCTCGATGAGGGGCATCGCGAGCAGCTCATCGAGGGAGAGGGTGAACGGATGGTCCACCTGGCCGTCCACGGTGAGGCTCCAGTCAGCGGCGCTGACGACGGGCACGTCGAGCCGGGTGTCGACCCGATAGAGATCGGCGGCCCTGGTCCGCAGCGGGGTGATGCCGGGAACGGTGCGGTCGAGCCCGGCCGGGAAGGCGCCGGCCGGGTCAGTGGGGCGGGGGAGCGCGAACGTCTCGTCACGGCTGCGGTAGCCCGCGAGCCACCGCCCCGTCAGGCCCACCGCGGCGGCGCCGACGGCGGTCGTCCCGAGGGTGAGCAGGGCGACGCGGCGTGAGGGGTCCGTCCCGCCAGGACGCGCCCGACGGACGAGCGCCCGGATCGCGAGGAGGCTCGCGACCGCGGCGACGCCGGCGACGAGGCTGGGCAGCAGGTCGGCGTACGTCGCGCCGGGGCGCCGCAGCGCGCACCCTCCGGCGACGAGGGCGAGCGCGGCGAGGAGGAGTACGCCGGCGATCGGACGTCGTCGGGCGAGTGGGCCGACGAGGGTGGAGACCGCCAGGACGACGAGCAGCACCGAGCCGACGAGCACCGTCTTGTCGTGACTGCCGAGGTGGGCGATCGCCCACTCCTTCAGCGAGGTCGGCGTCCGGTCGATGACGGTCGCGCCGACGACGAGGAGCGGCGACGTCGCGGGCGTCGTCGCCGCGGCCACGAGATGGCCGACCGCGAGGCCGAAGCCGGCGGTGACCGGTCCGAGAGCGGCGCTGGCCAGGCGGCTTGTGAGCGGACGGATGGCGGGCGGACGGGTGGCGGGCGGACGGATCCTCATGCGAAGGCATTCGGAGCCGACGGACGCGTGGTTCGGTCAGCGGCCCAGCACGTGTCTCAGGACTGGCTCCAGGCGAGGATGCCGGAAGTCGTGCCCGGCATCGGTCAGCACGGTCGGCAGCACCCGCTGCCCGGCCAGGGCGACCTCGCGGCTGCCCTCCTCCCCGAGGAGGAGCCGCGGCCCGAACGGCGGCATCGGCAGGAGTGCCGGTCGGTGCAGGACGCGACCCAGCACGGCGGCGTACTCCTGCTGCCGGACCGGCTCCGGCGCGACCGCGTTCACCGGCCCGGACAGCGCGGGGTCGACGACCGCCCGCAGGTAGATGTCGGCGAGGTCGTGGATGCCGATCCACGCCTGCCACTGCTCACCCGACCCCAGCCGCCCGCCGAGGCCGACCGCATAGAGCGGCACCTGCGGTCTCAGGGCGCCACCGCGCGGGGTCTGCACGATGCCGGTGCGGATCCGCACGACCCGGACGCCGGCGGACTCGGCCGGACGCGTGGCGGCCTCCCAGTCGGCGACGACATCGGCGAGGAAGCCCGCACCGCGCTCGCTCGCCTCGGTCAGGACCTCGTCGCCGCGGTCGGGCCCGTAGAACCCGACCGCCGACGCCGAGACGAACGCCCTGATCCCGGATCGCGCCGCCACCTCGGCGAGCCGGCGCGTCGGACCGACCCGGGAGTCGCGCACCGCGCGGCGGTGGCCGTCGTCGAAGCGTCCCGCGATGCTCGCGCCGGCCAGGTGGACCACGGCGTCGACACCGTCGAGGAGGTCGGGGGCGGGTGCGTCGGGTGACCACGTCCGCTCGTCGGGTGTCCGGGTGGTGCGGCGGACCAGGCGGACGACGCGGTGCCCGGCCGTGGTGAGGAGCGGCACGAGCGACTGCCCGACCGTGCCGGAGGCGCCGGTGACCGCCACGGTCAGCGGATCGTGACGGTAGGTCCGCAACGCCGTCAGGTCGTCGGCGAGCTGCCGGTGGCGGTAGGCGAACATCGGGCCCAGCAACCGGCGCTCCAGGCCGTCCGGCAGCCGGGTCGTGACGACGTCGGTCAGTCGGGTGGCGACGCCGTCCGGGGTGACCTCAGCACCCAGCTCGTGCCGGTGCTGCCAGCGCAGCATCGGGGCGAGCGGCGCCGAGGTCAGCCGGTCCTCGAAGGCGTACGGCGGCGCGTACCCCTCCGGGACGTGGTCGGCCACCCAGCGCAGCCCGCCCGGCAGACCGAGCACGGCGCGGCCCTCGGCGAGGGAGGAGGCCTCCTGCAGGATCCGCACGGGCTGCCAGGGCGGGGTGAGCCGCGCGATGGCGCCCGGCCGGGCGTGCCAGTCGAAGACCTCCTCGGGGGAGGCCCGCAGCACGCTGCTGTGGATGAAGGTCATCTGATCCTCCGCGATGATCACGTCGGCAGGCGGGCGGACCCATCCGTTCATCGGCCGGCACCGAACACGGTGCATGACGACGATCCCGACGCTCGCGCGACTCGCCGACCATGTGGACCGCCTCGGGGCGGAGCATCCGCCCCTCCCGCTGGCGGCGGTGGACTTCACGGTACGCCGCCCCGCGGTGCTCGCCGCGCGGTTCGGTGGCGTGCTCGACTACATGGCGCGCGCCGAGCTGGAGGTCGAGCGCAACGTGCTGGAGCTGACCACGCTGCTGCCCGACCCGCCGGCGCTGGACCGCCGGTTCTACACCGAGGTGTGGGGGCCGCAGGAGAAGCAACACGGCCTCATCCTCGACGAGCTCCAGCGCCGGCTTGGCCTGCCGTCCGCGACCACGGACCTGACCAGCGTCTCCGCCAAGCTCCGTCTGGTCGGCCTGCTCGCGCACCTGGCGCCGGTCCAGGACGTCGTGCGGATGCTCTACTACCTCACCGGTATGACGACCGAGCGGTCGGCGCTCCTGGCCTACCACCGCCTTCACGACGGCGCCGTCGCGCTCGGCGAGCGGGCGGTGGCGGAGACCGTGGTGACGCCGATCCGCCGGCAGGAGCCGGGCCACTACGCCTACTACCAGCTCGCCGCGCGCCGGCTGTGGTCCGAGCTGTCGGGGTGGCAGCGCTGGCTGGTGAGGCGCCTGCGCGCGGTCTCGTTCACGCCGGTCGGCGCGGGCACGCGCGAGCAGCGTGCAGACGTCGGCGAGATGATGCTCGAGCTCGGCATCGACGGCCCTGACGAGGCCGGCGCACTGGCGGCCGAGGTCACGCGGGTCGAGCGCGAGCTGCTCGGCGCGCAGGGTCGCGGTCTGCGCGTCCCGCCGTACGTCGCCCGTGCCTTCCGTGACGCGGTCGAGCTCGCCGAGCAGCGGCGGACCGAGCGCGCCGTCAGCTGAGCTCGGGCAGCTCCTGCGGGTCGTCGAGGATCGCGCGGAACGGGTCCCCGACGCTCACCAGCCTGTCGAGCACGGTGCGGATCGTCCAGCGGTCGGGACGCAGCTCGGGGTCGTCCAGCTCGCCCCACGCGAGGGGCGCCGCCACCGGCGCGCCGGGTGCCGGCCGTGGCGAGTAGGGACCGACGAGGGTCTTGTTGACGGCGTTCTGGGTGTAGTCGAGCCGTGCCTTCCCGCCGCGCGCCTTCTTCTCCCACTTCCAGCTCACCAGCTCCGGCACCACCTTGCCGACCGTGCGTGACAGCGTCTCCACCCACGCACGGGTCTCGGTGAATGTGTAGCCCGCCCTCACCGGCACCACGATCTGGATCCCGCGCCGCCCGGTGACCTTCGGGCGCCCACGCACGCCGAGGTGGTCGAGGGCGTCGCGGTGCAGCCGAGCGAGCACGAGCACGTCGGCCCACGAGGTCTTCTCGCCCGGGTCGAGGTCGATGAGGGCGTACGTCGGCTCCTGGCTCGCCCGCGTCCGTGAAGTCCACGGGTGCCACTCGAGCGCGCCGAAGTTCGCCGCCCACACCAGGGCCGCCGGCTCGTCGGCGACGACGTAGGTGGTCGTCTCCCCGGGGTCGGCGTCCGGGTTGTCCCAGGAGCCGAGCCAGGACGGGGCATGGTCGGGGCGCTGCTTGTGCCAGAAGCCCTTCGCCTCGGCACCGTCGGGGAAGCGGTGGAGGTTGAGCGCACGGCCTGCGACGTAGGGGAGCGCGACGGGCGCGATCCGGGCGGCGTAGGCGAGCAGCTCACGCTTGGTGATGGGCGGCTCGCCGTCCCGGCCAGGGAAGAGCACCTTGTCGAGGTGGGTGACCTTGAGCCGGCGCCCGTGGACGGTCCAGGTGCCCTCCTCGCCGAGGTGCCCCAGCCGGTCGATGGCCTCGTCGAGCGACTCGTCGTCGAACCCCTCGGGCAGCAGCGACACCTCGGCCTCGCGGGCGTCGGCCTCCGAGTGCCACTCGCGGTCCGGGTCGGCGCGCACCTGCTCGTTGGTGCGGCCGGTCAGCACCGAGCGCGGATGCTCCTCCGGATCCCAGCCGTCGACGGCGTACGCGTCGTGCTTGTGGAGGAGCATCCAGTCCTTCCCGTCGCCACCGGCGCCCTCACCGGCGCCCTCACCGGCGCCCTCACCGGTGCCTCGCCGCACGAGCACGAGCCGGCCGCGCAGCTTCTCGCCGTACACCTCCGCATGGAGCTCGCCCGCCTCGACGGCCGCCGCGGGGTCGTCGGTGTGCACCGGCTCCCAGGTCCCGGTGTCCCAGACGATCACGTCGCCGCCGCCGTACTCGCCCGACGGGATGACGCCCTCGAAGTGGAGGTACTCGATCGGGTGGTCCTCGACGTGGACCGCCAGCCGGCGCGCGGAGGGGTCGAGGGTCGGTCCCTTCGGCACGGCCCAGCTGACCAGGACGCCGTCGATCTCGAAGCGCAGGTCGTAGTGGAGCCGGCGGGCGCGGTGGCGCTGGACGACGAACCGAGCCTCACCGCCACGCTGCCCCCGGGTGCGTGCCGGGGCCGGCTCCGGAGTGCGCGCGAAGTCCCTCTTGCGTCGGTACGCCGCCAGCCTGTCCGCCATAGGACAAGAGTGCCCCGCGAGGCGGTGCCGCATCCGTGGTCCGGTCGCGGGGTACCGCACCTGCAGCCGCACGGAAGGAGAGCACGATGCCCGGCAAGCAGGAGCTTCCGTCCACGCTCGAGCGCTCGAACAAGAAGGCGCAGCGCACCTGGATCGAGGCCCACGACTCCGCGGTGGAGGAGTACGGCGAGGGCCAGCGCGCCCACCGCACGGCGTACAGCGCACTCAAGCACAGCTTCGAGAAGGTGGGCGACCACTGGGAGCCGAAGGACCGCAAGGGCCCGTCCGACAAGCAGGCCGCGAAGTCCGGCGCCCCCGCTCGCCGCGGTGGGAAGACTGCGGGAGGGGTGGACGCCAACGCGTCGAAGTCCCATCTCATGGACGTCGCCCGCAAGCTCGACATCTCCGGCCGGTCCACCATGAAGAAGGACGAGCTCGTCAAGGCCATCGAGAAGGCGAACGGCCGGAAGACCGCCAAGGCCCGCAGCTAGCTGTGATGCCGCAGGGTCCTGCCGGGCCCCGCGGCAGGACCCGGCTCTCCACGCCGTCGGTGCCGCCTGGGATGCTGTCCCCTCCCGGAGTGAGACGTGCAGGAGAGGGGCGGGTGCGTGAGCGAGACCGCGGGCGAGTTCACGCGCGTCCGGCGTGCCTTCTCACAGCCGACGCTCACCCTGCTCCACCAGCGACAGGCGCCGGTCGTGATCACCGTCTTCCGGCAGGCGTTCGGGCGCGACAACCGGCCGATCCCCACGGCCCGGCTCCATGCGCAGGTCGAGGGCTACCTCGGTGAGATCCGGCGCGCGGGCGAGGGTGACGTCCCTGCGGGCTCCGGCCGCGACCTGTGCCACCGCTGGATGCGTGGACAGTGGCTGGTGCGGTCGCTCGACGACAGCGGCCAGGAGGTCTATTCGCTGACCTCCCATGCGCAGCAGGCGCTGGAGCTGGTCAAGAGTCTCTCCCGTGAGCGCGCGACGCTCAGCGAGCACCGCATCGCGACGATCCTGGGGACGGTCCGGCGCTTCAACGCCGAGGCCAATCCCGATCGCGCCGCGCGTGTGACGATCCTCAACGAGGAGATCGCGCGACTCACCCTCGAGCGCGACCGGCTGGTCGACGGCGAGGAGCTGGCACCGGCCACCGACGACTACATGGAGGAGGGCTTCACCGAGCTGCTGAGCCTGGTGAGCGCGCTCCCCAGCGACTTCGCGCGGGTGGAGGAGCGGTTCGGCGAGATCCGCAGTGAGATCCTCGCCGCCTTCCGCGCCGAGGAGCGGCCGCCCGGTGACGTCATCGACGCCTACCTCGCCCGGGCCGACGCGCTGATGACCGCCACGCCCGAAGGACGCGCGTTCGAGGGGGCCTTCGCGCTGCTCCGCGACGACGCGCTCGTCTCCCAGCTCCGGGAGGACCTCACGGCGCTGCTCGACCACCCGGCCGCCGACCGGATCCTCGGCGAGGGCGAGCGCACCGAGCTGCGGGGGACGGTTCGGCTCGTCCGCGACGGTCTCGTCCGCGTGCTGACCCAGCGCTCTCGGGTGACAGCGGCGCTCAAGGACTACATCGTCGCCCACGACGCGGTCCGCGACCGCGAGCTCGAGCAGGCCCTGCGCTCGATCGAGTCGGAGCTGATGACCTGGGTGGCGCGCACCGGTCCCCGGGCGGTCGTCGAGCTGCCGCTGCTGCCGCCGCGAGCCTTCGTCGACCACCTCCGCGAGCGGTTCCACGACCCGGCCGACGACCGGCTGCCCGAACCGCTGGCGGCGGGTCCCGCGACGTCCGCCGACCCGGTCTCCCTCTGTGACCTCGTCGTCCAGGGCGGCCCCCGCATCGGGGCCCTGCGCGAGCAACTGGAGGCCGCCCGCGGGAAGCCTGAGCCGGCCTCTTCGCTGGGCGAGGTCTTCGCCGACCTGCCCGAGGACCTGCGGCGTCCGGTCGAGATCCTCGGGCTGCTCCAGCTCGCCGCCCAGGAGCAGCTCGCCGCCGACCGCGACGTCGAGATCTACCGCACCCGCCGTCCGGACGGCTCCGAGCGCGCCTTCGCGGTGCCTCGGGTGCCGCTGCCCGACGTCGGCCACACCGACCCGTCCACCGACCCAGGAGAGGCCAGCGCGTGACCGTGACCGACGAGGACCTCGCCGACGAGCTCGTCGAGGAGCCCGACGGCGAGGCGGCGACCGCCGTACGCGTCGAGGACGTCGAGGCGTCCGACCGCGAGCAGACCACCTCCGTCTCGCTGTTCGAGGGCGACGAGGGCGGTCTGGCGTACGCCGAACGGCGTCTCCTCGTGACGCTGCTCAAGCAGCGGTTCATCAGCAACCGGACCCATCCGCGCGACTGGCGGACGCTGCTCGACAACGAGCGGGTGATCCGCGGCCGGCTCAACGACCTCTTCCTCGACCTCGCCGTCGACCGGGTCCGGGAGGTCGCCTGGAAGCGCCAGGCGGTGGCCGAGGCGGGCCAGCGGTTCCCGACCCTGCTCTACGACGCCGCGTGGAGCAGGGAGGAGACGATCGTCCTGATCTGCCTGCGCGACCGCTTCCGCTCGGGGCTCGCGGCGGGCGAGGGCCGCGTGTTCGTCGACCGCGAGGACCTCGTGGACTACGTCGCCGGGTTCCGTCCTGCCCACGCCACCGACGTCGCCGGCGACGAGAAGCGAGCGCGCAACGCCGTCGCCTCGATCGTGAAGGCGGGCCTGCTCATCGGGACCGCGACCGACGAGCGCTACGAGATCAGCGAGGCCGTGGAGCCGCTCCTGCCGCTCGAGCTGCTGCAGGAGCTCCTGACCTCGCTCCGTGAGGCCAACGAGGGGCCGAGCGACCCGGTGGACGAGGTGGACACCGCCCTCTTCGAGGGCGAGGACGACGCGGAGGAGCAGGCGTGAGCATCACCGAGGAGCTCCACGAGAGCGTCGAGGACTCCGACGGTCTCTTCGACGAGGAGTCGGTGGCGACGCCCTCCGACGAGGCGGAGCAGTGGCGCGCCGACGTCCTCCAGCTGGTCAACTGGGGTGGCTTCGGCGGGCACGTGAGCGTCGACCTCAGCAGCGACGCGACGATGATGTCGGGCGCGTCGGGGGTGGGGAAGTCGACGCTCCTCGACGCCTACACGGCGCTGATGATGCCGTCCGACACCCGGTTCAACGGTGCGTCCAACGACGCGGTCGCGGGGCGTGCGCGCAGCGTCGGTCAGCGCAACCTGCTCTCCTACCTGCGTGGCGCGGTCGACGTCGTCGACGACCCTCGCACGGGGCGTCCCGTCGAGCGTCTCCTGCGGGGCAAGGGGGTCGACACCTGGGGCGCCGTCGCGATGACGTTCACCGGCGACCGTGGCCGGCGCTTCACGCTGCTGCGGACCTACTACGTCGGCCGGCGCGCCAGCCGCTCCAGCGACATCTCGATGCAGCTGGCCACGCTCGACGCCGACATCGACCTCGCCCACCTCGAGATCGCGGTCCCGGAGCGCTTCCACGCCAACGCGCTCAAGCGGCTCTACCCCGGACTCCGTGTCCATCAGACGTACGCCGAGTTCGCGGCCGTCCTCTACGCCCGGCTCGGCATCGGGGCGAACGGCGATGGCGCGAAGGCACTGCGCCTGCTCGCGCGCATCCAGGCCGGCAACCAGGTGCGCTCGGTCGATGAGCTCTACAAGGACATGGTGCTCGAGCGACCGGCGACCTACGCCGCCGCCGACCGCGCCATCGAGCACTTCGACGACCTCGAGCAGGCCTACACCGCCATGCGCGTCGAGCAGCAGAAGCTCGAGGTGCTCGCACCGATCACGGAGCTTCACGAGCGCAAGCTGCGGGCGAGCGCACGCGCCGCCGAGCTGGACGCGTTCGGGGTCACCCGGCCCGGCGACACCCCGATCCGGCTGTGGGTGCTGCGCACCCACGCGCGCCTGCTCGCTGCCGCGTCCGACGGCAACCGTGCGGCGCGGCGCGCTGTGGCCGCCGAGCTCGCCGCGGGGCGTCAGCAGGAGGGCCGCCTGCAGCGTGACCTCGAGGCCGCCAGGGTCGCCCACCGCGACGCCGGCGGCGGCGCGCTCGAAGTGCTCGCCGCCGAGCTCGACGCGGAGGAGCAGGTCCGTGAGGCGCGCCGCGGGCGTCGTACCTCCCTGCGCGAGCGGACCGCGATCCTCGCCGACCTGTTCTCCAACTCGGGGCTCGAGGCCGCGTTGTCCTCGGCCGCCGAGTTCGAGCGGCTCAGCGAGCGGGCGGCCGACTGGCTGGCCGACCCCGCGCAGGAGCAGGAGCGCCTGCACGCGGCACGTGACCGGCTCGTGGGCCGGAAGTACCCTCTCGCGCAGCGCTCCGCCGAGCTCCGTCGCGAACGGGAGGCGATGGAGCGCCGGCCCGGACGGGTGCCCGAGTCGCTGCACCAGCTCCGCACGGCGGTCGCCGAGGCCAGCGGCCTGCCGGTCGAGGAGCTGCCGTTCATCGCCGAGCTGATGGACGTCCGGCCCGAGGAGACGCGGTGGCGGACCGCCGTCGAGACCGTGCTCGGGGCGAGCGCACGGATCATGCTGGTCCCCGCCGACCGGCTCGAGGAGTTCTCCCGCGCGATCGACGCCGTCCAGCTGCGCGGCCGGCTCACCTTCGAGGGCGCCGAGCGCGACCTGCCGGCGCCGGACGCGGCCGATCCCGACCGCATCGCCGGCAAGCTCGTCGTCAAGGAGAGCCCGTACGCCGGTTGGGTGCTGCGCCACGTGGCCACCCCGTCCCGCAACGCGCTGTGCGTCGAGTCCGCCGCAGAGCTCGCCGGGTCCGGCCTGCGCGTCACCCCGGCCGGACAGACCCGCCACGGCGCCCGCGGCTCCCACGGTCGCGGCGACCAGCGCAGCATCATCGGCTTCAGCAACGCCGAGGCCGTCGCGGAGATCGATGCTGAGCTGGCCGAGCTCGAGGCCGCGTTGACCAGCCTCGACGGCGAGCTCGCCGACCACGACCGGCAGCTGCGCGTCCTGGAGGCGACCCGGGCGGCGTACGACGCGATCACACAGGTCGCCTTCGAGGACCTCGACGTCGCGGCGAGCACGGCGCGGATCGAGGCGCTGGAGGCGCGGCGCGACGAGATCCTGTCCGCCGACGACCGGCTGGCGACCCTCGAGACGCAGATCGCCGACCTGGAGAGGCAGCTGCAGGCGGCGGGGGAGCAGCGCTACGCGCTCGGCGCGCGGGAGAAGGAGCTCAACACCGAGCACGGTCTCCTCGTCGACGACGAGGACCAGGTCAACGACGAGCTGGAGCGCATCGAGGCGGGCCGGGTCGTGCTCAGCGAGGAGCAGAGCGTCCGCATCGACGAGGAGTTCGCCGCCGCGGTCGCGCCCGGAGACCCGGAGAGCCTCGACCAGTTCCACGCCAACTCGGCACGGCTGCAGGCACGCCTCACCGAGGCTGCGCGCCACCTGAGCGACGAGGTCGAGCAGGTCGACCGAGATCTCTCCGCGATCTTCCGCAGCTATCTCTTCACCTGGGAGGACCCCAACCTCAGCGCGTCGCCCGAGGCCTATCCCGACTTCGCTCGCATCCTCGGTGAGATCGAGGCCACCGGCCTGGCACAGCGCCGGGCGGAGTGGCGCCGTCGGCTCACCGAGTGGAGCGGCCAGGACCTCGTCCCGCTCGCGGGTGCGATGGCGTCCTCCGTGGAGGAGATCGAGGACCGGCTCGAGCCGATCAACGCCATCCTGCGTCGGCTCGAGTTCGGCGCCGAGCGGGACCGGCTGCGGATCCGGCTGCGCAAGCTCGCACCGGCCCATGTGCAGCTCTTCCTACGTGACCTGCGGGCGCTCTCCGCGGGTGTCCCCAAGGACCTCACCGACGAGCAGCTCGAGCAGCGCTTCGCCCAGCTGTCGCGGTTCATGAACCAGCTGCGCCGGCCGCGGGACGCCGTGGAGGCCGGTCTCTCCGAGCGCGACCGGCTGCTCGACGTACGCCGTCATGTCGAGGTCAGCGCCGAGCGCTACGACTACCTCACCGGCGAGGTCCGCGCGACCTTCCGCACCCTGGGGGAGAAGTCCGGGGGAGAGTCGCAGGAGCTGGTCGCCTTCATCGTCGGCTCGGCGCTGCGCTTCCGGCTCGGCGACGAGCTGCGGTCGCGGCCGCGCTTCGCGCCGGTCTTCCTCGACGAGGGGTTCGTGAAGGCGGACTCGGAGTTCGCCGGCCGTGCGGTCGCCGCCTGGAAGGGGCTGGGCTTCCAGCTCGTCATCGGCGTGCCGCTCGACAAGGTGACCGGCCTCGAGCCTCACATGGACCGGCTGCTCGTGATCACCAAGAACACCGAGACCCACCTGTCCAGCATCGTCGCCATCAGCGATGCTGATCGGGCTGACGGCTGACGGCTGAGGGCCGACGGCTGACGGGTCCTCAGCGTCCGCTGAAGTTGGGCGCCCACGGCGCGTCGTCGAGCCCGACCCGCGCGAGCGCGTCGGCGGTGAGGGAGGCGAGGGCGGTGAGCGCCCGGAGCTCGTCCGGCGTGGCCTGGTGATGGCGGGCCCAGTAGGCGCCGAGCGCGGCGACCGGCTCCCGCACACCGACCGGCACCATGAGCAGGCTTCGCACGTACGTCGGCCGGTAGGCCTCCAGCGGGATGCGGATGTCCTGCTCGATGTCGGGCACGACAGCGGGCGCCGCGTGGATCATCGCCCAGCCCGAGATGCAGGTCTCGATCGGGAAGCGTTGCCCTTTCCACAGCGGGGCGATCGAGTCCTCGTCGGCATAGAAGCACCGCTCGCCCTCGCGGAGGATGAACGTCGCGCCGTCCGCGTCGCAGGAGCGGCGCGCGAGGTGGCGTACGACGTCGGCGACGCCCACGACCGAGGTCGCCGCATCGATCGCCGCCACGTCCGCCGCGTCGATGGTCATCCCATGCCTCCTGGTCGCAGGCCCGAGATGCCTCTCCCGATTCTGGGGCCGGCCGAGCGGGGGATCAAGGCTGTGTCCGTCGAGGTGGAGGAAGGGTCAGTGCGCGCCGGCGAGATGCCCGGAGAGCCGCTCGTACATCGCCGTACTCGCCTCGTTGAGGCCGCGGACGTCGACGGTGGTGCCGTGGCGTTGGTACTTCGTGGTGACGGCGTCGAGCGCGGCCACGGTCGAGGCGTCCCAGATGTGGGCGTCGGTGAAGTCGATGACGACGTACGCCGGATCCGGCCCACCACGTCGCCGAGGGCCATCAGCAGGACGAAGAGGATCGCGATCGCGACGGCGACCACCGGGTAGACCGCCCACGGGATGGCTGCCGGGATCCTCGCGGTGCCTCGGAGCGGGTCAGCTCTGCTCCAGGGTCGCATCCACGCTGATCTGTGCGCCGGCGAACAAGCGCGAGACCGGGCACAGTGCGGCGGCTTGGTCGACGGCGGCCCGGAACCTCGCCTCGTCCGCGCCCGGGACGCTCGCGCGCACGGTGATCCGCGACCTGGTGATCGTCGGCTTGCCGTCGACCTCGTCGAGGGTCACGGTCGCCCCGACGGAGGTCTTCTCGGCCGGGATGTGCTGCTCGCCGAGCACGAGGTTGAGCGCCATCGCGAAGCAGGAGGAGTGCGCCGCCGCAAGCAGCTCCTCGGGACTCGTCTTGCCGCCGGGCTGCTCGGTCCGCGACGCCCAGGTCACCTCGAGAGGCTCGTAGGCCCCGCTGTCCGGGGTGATGCGGCCCGCGCCGCGCGCCAGGGAGCCCACCCAGTCGGTGCGTGCGGTTCGGTCGGCAATCGCCATGTCGGCTCCTTCGTCGGTTCTCCGGCTGCGCGGCGGCCCGCCGCGCCGGCCATGGTTTGTTCAATACATCCTTGTATTTATCACGAGTTCGGCGCGTGACGCCGGTCTGGACGCCCGTTGGATTATCACAACTTGGGCTAGTATCAATGGTGGTGGCCGGAACGGCGGGCGTGAGCAGCCAAGGAGGCGGGGCTGCCGGCCGGCGGCCGGAAGGCATCTGGAGCCATCCGAAGACACCGAAGAGGGAGATCTCACGTCCATGCTGAGCCTGTCGGCTGCGTTGACACGCGAGCACCGCGACATCGATGCCGGCATTGAGGCGTTCGTCGACGGTCTTGACCGTGGCGCGGTGGAGCTCGAGCCGCTGCTGACCGCCTTCGAGGCGTTGCGACGCCACATCTACCTCGAGGAGACGTTCCTCTTCCCGCCGATCCGGCAGGCAGGTGTGCTCATGCCCGTGCTCGTGATGCTGCGTGAGCACGGCGCGCTGTGGACGCTCATGGACCGGCTCACCGAGCTGGTGCTGGACCATGCCGATCCCGTCGAGGTCGAGCTGCGCTCGACCTGCCATGAGCTTCTGGCCCAGCTCGAGCAGCACAACACCAAGGAGGAGCCGATCATCTACCCGCACGCCGAGACCGACCTGACCGAGGACGCCGGCGCTGAGCTGGCCGAGTTCTTGCAGCGGGGCACGACGCCTGAGGGATGGGTCTGCGAGGCCGCCCACGCTCGCTGACGTGCGATTACGAGCACCGCGGCGCTTCTCCACGTGCGGGGGAGGGCGACAAGAATTCAGCGGCCGCTGACCTCTGCTACCGTCATCAACGGTTGCTGAATGAGGAGGCGCTGTGGCCCCGAACGCGAAGGATGGCCGCACCGGTCGTCGCCGAGGGCATCCCGAGACCCGCCTCGAGATCCTGCAGGCCGCCCGGAGTCTGTTCGCCGAGCGCGGATTCGCCGGCACCTCCGTGCGTGCGGTGGCGTCGGCGGCCGGCGTCGACGTGGCGCTCGTCTACCACTACTTCGAGAGCAAGGACGGGCTGTCTCGCGCGGCGCTGGAGCTGCCGATCGACCCGACGGCGCTGGTGGCGCACATCGTCGCGCACGGTACGGACGAGGCCCCGCGTCGGCTCGCGGAGACGTTTCTCGAGGTCTGGGACTCTCCGGAGACGGGGCCCGCCATGGTCGGGTTCCTGCGCCGGGTGCTGGCCGACGAGAAGTCGAGCGTTCTCGTGCGTGACTTCGTGAGTGCCACGCTCTTGCGCAACGCCGCAGGGCAGCTGTTGAGCGACGTCGATCCGGACGAGGCGCGTGAGCGGATGGCTCTGGTGGTCAGCCAGATGCTGGGCGTCGTTGTCCTGCGGAAGGTGCTGCGGGTCGAGCCGATCGCCTCCATGCCTGCCGACAGGTTGGCCGGCGCGCTGACCGCGACCGTCGCCCGCTATCTGCGCGGCGAGGTGTTCGATCTCGAGCTCACCGAGATCGACGCGATCCGATCGTCCGACACGTCAGGAAGCAGGAATCCATGACCGCCACATCGCAGGCCGGTTCCATGCCCGCCATCAGCATCGAAGGACTGGTCAAGGAGTTCGGCTCCTTCCGCGCTCTCGACGGGCTCGATCTCGAGGTGGCACGCGGCGAGGTGCATGGGTTCCTCGGACCCAATGGGGCAGGCAAGTCCACCACGATCCGCGTCCTGCTCGGCCTGTTGAGGGCCAACGCCGGACGGGTCGGGCTGCTCGGCGGCGATCCGTGGCGTGACGTGGTCGCGCTGCATCGGCGGCTGGCCTACGTGCCGGGTGACGTGGTGCTGTGGCCAGGGCTGTCGGGTGGCGAGGCGATCGACCTGCTGGGCAACCTTCGCGGCGGCCTGGACAAGGCACGTCGCGCCGATCTGATCGAGCGCTTCGAGCTCGATCCCACCAAGCGTGGGCGCCAATACTCCAAGGGCAACCGGCAGAAGGTCGCGATCGTTGCCGCGCTTGCCTCCGATGTCGAGCTGCTCATCCTCGACGAGCCGACCTCGGGTCTGGATCCGCTGATGGAGGCCGTCTTCCAGGAGGAGATCGCGAAGGAGAAGGCCAAGGGCACGACCGTCCTGCTCTCGAGCCACATCATGAGCGAGGTCGAGGCCCTCGCCGACCGGGTCTCCATCATCCGACAGGGCAGGATCGTCCAGACCGGCACACTGGCCGACCTGCGTGGCCAGACCCGGTTGAGGGTGAAGGCCGTGCTGGAGCGGCCACCGGCCGACGTCTCCATGCTGGCTCCGCTGCACGACCCGGTGATCGACGAACACCACCGGTTGACCGCGACCGTCGAGCCGGACCGCGTCAACGAGGCCATGACCGTCCTGACCGGCTTCCAGATGTCGACGCTCACCGTCGAGCCGGCCTCGCTCGAGGAGCTCTTCCTCCGTCAGTACGACGACCAGACGGCGGCGACGGCATGACGTACGCGCCGCCGGTCGACGCCGTGCCCGATCACGAGGACCGCCTCGGTCTGACCGGGACCAAGCCACTGCTCGTGGTCACCCTGCGTCAGGATGTTCGCAACATCGCCCCGTGGGTCGTGTTGATCTCGGTTCTCTCGGCGTCCTCGATCCTGGCCTACGCCTGGATCTTCCCTGATGCCTCGGACCGTGCTCAGCTCGCGGTGGCGCTGGGTGGCAACCCCGCGCTGTCGCTGCTCTTCGGTCCGGCACGCGATCTGATGACCGCCGACGGGTTCAACGCCTGGCGCGCCGGCCAGTTGGGCGTCCTCTTCTCCGGCCTCATGGCGATCCTGGTGGTGGTGCGCAACAGTCGCGCCAACGAGGACTCCGGCCAGGCCGAGCTGATCGCTTCCGGCGTCGTCGCGCGCCGCGCACGACTCGCGGTTGCCGTCGCGATCGCCGCCATGGCCTCACTCGCCCTCGGGGTCGTGTGCTTCCTGATCACGATCGCATGTGGCGGCGGGATCACCGCGACGCTGATCTTGTCCGCGACGTTCACCGCGTCGGGACTCATCTTCGCCGGTGTCGCGGCCGTGGCCGCACAGCTTGGCTCCGACGCCCGCACCGCCTCCACCCTCGCGATCGCAACCCTCGGTGTCTGCTACGTGCTCCGCGGCTACATCGACTCCAGTGGCGCCGCCGACTGGGTCAGTTGGCTGACCCCGCTCGGCTGGTTGGAGGAGACGCGGCCCGCCACCGGCAACCAACCCTGGCCCCTGCTGGCCGCGCTCGCACTCGCCGTCGTACTCGTGCTGATCGCCTTCGTGCTCCAGAGCCGCCGAGACTTCGCACAGGGCATGATCGCCACCCGTCCCGGTCCCGCGCGGGCCGGACTCGCCGGCAACGTCTGGGGTCTCGCCCTCAAGGCGAATCGGGCCTCCCTGATCTCCTGGCTGGGCGCTTTCGCAGCACTCGGACTCGTCTTCGGAAACCTGGCTAGCTCCATCGGCGGTGTGATCGCCGACAACCCGGCGATGGCCCAGGTGCTCGCCTCCGGAGCGGTCGATCCTTCCGAGCTCGCCTTCGCGTTCCTGGTCACCATCCTGCAGATCATCGCCATCATCGTGGCCGTCATGGGCGTGCAGGTCGTGCTCCGTGTCTACAGCGAGGAGACCGACTACCGCGTCGAGCCGCTTCTCGCCGGTTCGCTGCCCCGCACGACCTATCTGGCCAGCAATGTCCTGGTGGCGCTGGCAGGCACCGCGCTGGCGTTGCTGTTCGCAGGTATCACCCTGGGCCTGGTCGCCTCTGCCAGGGACGACACGATCTCGCTGGGCCGCGTGATCGAACAGGCGCTGGCCACCATCCCCGCCGTGTGGGCGCTCGTCGCTCTCGCCGTCGCCGCTGTCGGAGTCCGGCCGGCCGCGAGGCTCGTCGCTTGGCTGGGGATCGTCGCCACGTTCGGCCTCACCGTCCTCGGCCCGACCTTCAAGCTGTGGGACTGGGCGCTCGACATCAGCCCGCTGCGTCATGTTCCCAACGTCTCCGGCCCCTCGCCGGACTGGGCCGGCCTGGTCGGGCTCGGCGCCGCTGCTCTCGTGCTGTTGGGCGGCGGGTTCGTCGGTTACCGACGCCGTGACATCGTCTGACTTCCGGTCGTCTGTGTATCGCGCCTGGATTCGTGACCTCTGAGTTATCCACAGCCGGCGTCGGAGGCGTTGCTCGGAGATGTGACTCGCCCCCAGGCTTGCTCCATGGGCTATCAGACAGACTTCGTTGGCTACCTCCAGATCGAGCCGCCGCTCGGACCGCGTGAGCGCTCGTTCATCAACCGGATCTCCGGATCTCCGTTCTTGGAGGAGTCGAGCGGTGCACTCCGCGTGGCCGACGAGGACGATGAGGTCCTTCGGGAGCTGACGAGCCACGCTCCTCGCGGCTGGTCCAACTGGACCGTCTGTCCTCAGGGCTGTTGCCTGAGCTACGACGGGGGTGACAAGGCGAACTACATGGTGCCTTGGCTCAGGTTCCTGATGGACACCTTCCTCGTCCCAGGCGCAACGGCCGAAGGGATCAGCGGCATGACCTGCGATCACGTCCTGACCGGCATGGTTGTCGGCTCTCGTCGTGACACCAGGGAGCTGTACTCGATCACGGTTCGCAACAACGACGTCGAGGTTGAGCTCCTGTGGCCTGGCAACCCGCAGTGGAGTGACTATCCGAGGCTCGCCTATCAGGTCCAGATCGATCACTTCCGCGACTGGGTCGCCGACCAGAAGGCCAGACCGAATCGGGGGCGAGCGCGCAACAACGAAGGCCCCGGCTGAACCGGGACCTTCATTCGAGGCTGATCTGAGGTCGTAATAGTGACTGAATGGCCCCTGCCGACCTGCGGAAACGTTGCTTGGGTGGTCGCTGGATACGCTCTGGGTACGCTCGGGAACACGGGATCACAGCCTCTCGCGGTTCGCCCGGACGGTCGTCGTGACGTCGTCGAGGCTGATTCGGGTGCCGTGGATGAGTGCCTGAGCCGCCTCGAACCCAGTGCGGATCGCCTTCCGGGCATCGGCATGGGGGTCGAAAGCCGGGCTGTCGGCGTACCCGCCTTCGGGGCGTGGGCTCCAGGAGAATCCTGCTTCGTCGCCGCTCTGAGGCCCGGCCGTCACGACGGCACGGACGACGGCCGTTGCTTCCACACCGATCTGGTCGACCAGGATCTCGAAGACCTGCTCTTCGGTCTGCTGGCGCGAGTTCACGCCGAGCCGGTGGGCCTCGCGCAGGATGTCCGGGTAGTCGACGGCCAGCCGCATGAGGAGCGTGCCCGCGTCGACCAGCTCGATCCCGCGCTTGGCCATCCAATCCCTCGGGAAGTGACGGACATTCTGCGTCAACAGCAGCTCCGCATTGGCTGAGAGTGCTGCGGCGAGGACGTGACGGTCCTTCGCATCCATCTCGACCTTGGCGACTCGCGTCTCGTCATGCTTCTTGACCTCCACAAGCGCTGTTGGGATGAAGGCGCTCAGCCGGTCGACGAGGACGTCGGCATCCTCCTGCGAGAAGTCGAACTTGTCGATGAGGTTGCGGGTCGTCTCATCGAGGATGCCGTCGCTCCAGTGGATGTCGAGCGCGCCCAACTTCGCGGCGTACACGAAGTAGTCGCGGAGTGTCCGAGAGATCAGGATGTTCGCATCGGCGAGCGTGACCGAGATCGTCAATCGACATTTCCGTACTTGTTCGCCAACTCGGCCACGACGGCCATGTGGTCCTCGTCGAGGAACTCGCGCAGCTTCTGGATCGAGGTCGCCGGGATGCGGTGGTGCTTGCCGACCATGCGGAACTCGATGCCGCGACGCTCGATCATGCGCATCAGCGTCGGACGGGACATCCCGAGAATCTTCGCCGCCTCGGTCGTGGTGAACTCCTGCTTGGCGGGGACGACCACAGCCCCCGTGGTCTGCTCGGCGTCCAGCAGGGCGAGCACCTTCTTCGCGCTCTCGCGGGGGAGTCGCAGGGTCACCTCGATCTCGGGCTGGTCACTGGCCAGGCCCGAGCGGAGGACCTGGACGTCCTCGGTGAGTGCAGTGCTCATGTCGCCTCCCGGCAGCCTCGAACTCCTAAGTGCTCTAAGTGTACACGGCTGGGGAGTGCTGGCGGCGAGCGGAAATCGACGCCTGTCGTTGGTCCGCAGCGAGCATCTTGCGGACTCTTTGCGGACTAGGACGAAACGAACCGGCCCCTGATTCTGCGTTTCCGCAGGTCAGGGGCCGGTTCGTCAGGCGGTGAGGCCTAGATGTCGTAATAGAGCTCGAACTCGTGCGGGTGAGGGCGCTGCTGCACGGGCAGGATCTCGTTGGTGCGCTTGTAGTCGACCCAGGTCTCGATCAGGTCGGGGGTGAAGACATCGCCGACGGTGAGGAAGTCCTGGTCCTCCTCGAGCGCCGTGAGGACGGCGTCGAGCGTGGTCGGGACCTGGGCGATCTCCGCCATCTCGTCCGGCGGGAGCTCGTAGATGTCCTTGTCGACCGGCGCGGGCGGCTCGATCTTGTTCTGGATGCCGTCGATGCCGGCGAGCAGCAGGGCGGCGAAGGCCAGGTACGGGTTCGAGGACGGGTCGGGGAAGCGGGCCTCGATGCGCTTGGCCTTGGCGTTGGAGCCGGTGATCGGGATGCGGACCGCGGCGGAGCGGTTGCGCGAGGAGTAGACCAGCGAGACCGGCGCCTCGAAGCCGGGGACCAGGCGGTGGTAGGAGTTCACCGTCGGGTTGGTCCAGGCCAGCAGCGCGGGGGCGTGCTTGAGGATGCCGCCGATGTACCAGCGGGCGGTGTCGGAGAGGCCGCCGTACCCGGTCTCGTCGTAGAACAGCGGCTCGCCGTTGTTCCAGATCGACTGGTGCACGTGCATGCCGGAGCCGTTGTCACCGAAGATCGGCTTCGGCATGAAGGTGACGGTCTTGCCGGCGTGCCAGGCGGTGTTGCGGATGATGTACTTGAACTTCATCACGTCGTCGGCCGCGGCCAGGAGCGTGTTGAAGCGGTAGTTGATCTCGGCCTGGCCCGCGGTGCCGACCTCGTGGTGGGCGCGCTCGACGAGCAGGCCGGCGGCCTCGAGGTTCTTGACCATGGTGTCGCGCAGGTCGGTGAAGTGGTCGGTCGGGGCGACGGGGAAGTAGCCGCCCTTGTACTTCACCTTGTAGCCGCGGTTCTCGCGCTCGAAGCCCGCGCCGCTGTTCCACGCGCCGGCCTCGGAGTCGATCTCGTAGTAGCCGGTGTTCTGCTTCGTCTCGAAGCGGACGTTGTCGAAGATGTAGAACTCCGCCTCGGGGGCGAAGAAGGCGGTGTCGCCGATGCCGGTCGTCGCGAGGTAGGAGACCGCCTTGCGGGCGATGTTGCGCGGGTCGCGCGAGTACGCCTCGCCGGTGATCGGGTCATGGACGAAGAAGTTCAGCGCCAGCGTCTTGGCCGCACGGAACGGGTCGATGAACGCGGTGGTCACATCGGGGAACAGCGCCATGTCGGACTCGTTGATGGCCTGGAAGCCACGGATCGAGGAGCCGTCGAACGCGAGGCCGCTCTCGAGGACGTCCGGGGTGAAGGACGAGACCGGCACGGTGAAGTGCTGCTGGATGCCCGGCAGATCCATGAAGCGGATGTCGATCATCTCGACACCCTCGTCCTTGATGTACTTGAACAACTCGTCGGGGTTGCTGAACATTCGTCCTCCTTGGCTCCCCGTGGCCGGTGAGCCAGTACTTGTCTCGCGAGATGACCGCCCGGGCCCATGAGCCCGACCGTGCCTGCAACCTAGGCAGGGGCGGTTGCGAGGTCATCACGTGATTGTTTCCGGCATGTAACAGGTTCCGGAGCGCGAGCGTAGACCAACCCGACCTCCGCCGGGCGGGACGGGGCCTTCTACGCTTGGCCCCGTGACGGATCCGACCGCCCCGAGCTCACGCGCGCTGCCCTTCGAGACCGCGTCGTGGGCACGCCGGGTCCTGGCGCTCGTCATCGACTGGTTCGCCTCGTGGTTCGTGGTGGCGCTCATCCTCGGGTGGGACCACGTCGCGCGCACGGGCTCCAACGCCTCCTGGTGGACCTTGGCGGTGTTCGTCGTCGAGTCGACCGCCCTCACCTCACTGGCCGGCGGATCGTTCGGCAAGCTCGCCACCCGCCTCCGCACGGTGCGTACGACGCCGGGCGGCCGCGACCCTCGGCCGCTCGATCCGCTCCGCGCTCTCGCCCGCCAGATCATGGTCGCGGTCGTGATCCCTCCGCTGATCTTCCGGCCGGACGGACGTGGCCTCCACGACCTGGCCGCGGGCACTGCCACGGTGACCCTGCAGACCTATCGGTCGGCCTTTCTCCGACCCTGACGCCGAGGCGGGTTTGCCGGGGGAGTGACAGGGTAGGGACCATCCGACAAGTTCGTGTTCCCGATCGAAAGGCCAGGGCTGATGTCAGCTCCCTCGTCCCGCTTCCCATGGCGCCGCGCACTCGCCGGCGGCGTCGCCGCACTCGCACTGACGAGCCTTGCCGCGTGCGGCGGGGGTGACTCGGACTCGGGCTCCAGCAGCGTCTTCGACTCCGAGGCCAGTTCCTCATCGGCGGCTGCCTCCGGGTCGTCGGACCACCAGCCGGGCGACACGGTCGCCGCCGACGAGATGGCCAGTCTCTACAAGAAGGCGTTGTCCGACGTGAAGACCGCCCACATGACGATGTCAGGGAAGGTCTCGGTTGGGGGCCAGTCACTCACCATGGACGGCGAGGGCGACGTCTCGATGAATCCCCTGGCCGAGGACGTGACCATGTCGATGATGGGCCAGAAGATGCGCCTGATCATGGTCGACGGCGTGGAGTACCTCCAGGCCGATGCCAGCAGCGACACCTGGCTCAAGATGAACCTCGCCGACGTCGCCAAGGAGAGCGGGATGGGTGACCTCTCCAGCGCGCTCACCAACCCGCTCTCGATGATCGACGCGATGTCGGACGCGATCACCAAGGCGACGTACGTCGGCAGCGACAGCACCGGCGAGCACTACCAGGCCACCGTCGACATGAAGAAGGCGATGGAGGCGACCAGCGGCAAGGCGACGCTGCCCGCAGGCGTCCCGGCGTCCATGGACGAGGACATGTGGTTCGACAAGGACGGCCACCTCGCGAAGATGACGATCGACATGGGCGACTCCGGCTCGGTGGAGACCGAGATGAGCGACTACGGCAAGTCCGTGGACATCGAGGCGCCGCCGGCCAGCAAGGTGACCGACATGGGCTCTCTCGGCGGTCTCCCGACCTCCTGAGCTCAGCGCCCGGCCCGCGGGCCCGGATCAGACGAACGGCGCCCGGCTGCGAGAAGCAGCCGGGCGCCGTTCGTACGTCTGGGAGGGCTCAGCGACCGCGGAGGTTCCCGCGCAGGCCCTTCATGCTGGTCGGGACCGGGCCCTTGGGCATCGGCAGGGTGCCGCGCGTGTTGTCGAGCGCCTTGAGGCGGTTGAGGATGTCGGTGATCTCGGCGGGGGAGACGTTGCGCCCGAGCTTCGTCACGTGGCGCGCGAGCTTCGGCAGCGGCACCTCGTCCTCGCCGTTGCCGACGACGACCTCCGTGATCGGGACGTCCGGGACGACGCGGGCCGTCTTGGTGCGCTCGTTGGCGAGCAGGCCGCGGACCCGGTTGTGGCTGGTGCCCTCGCCGATGAGGACGATCCCCGGAGGGCCGACGACGCGGTGGACGAGGTCCTGGCTCTTGTTGAACGCGACCGCCTGCTTGGTCGTCCAGCCGCGGCGCAGCATGTTGAGCGCGGCGAACCCGGCACCGGGCTGCCCCTCGATGCGGGCGTACGCCGCCTTCTGGGCGCGCCGGGAGAAGTAGATCAGCGTGGGAACCAGCCCGACCAGGACCGCCCCGATGACCGCCATGATCCAGCCGAAGACGCCGCTGCCGGGCAGGAGCCAGAAGACGATGAAGCCGACGACCGCGCCGACCACGAAGATGGCGAGGAGCTTCACGCCGATGGTCGGCTCGGACTGCTTCGTGAGCCGGTAGGTCTCGACGATCTGCTGGCGGCGGCTCATGGTGCTCGGGTCGAGCTGGGACATCGCTGGGGTGGTGCCTTTCGGGTCTCAGACGGAGGTGGGACGCCGTACGTGCCGGCCCTGGAGCCGGTCACCCACGGTCACACGGCCTGACGGGCGTCCATCGCCTGACGGTACAGCCGACCGGCGCGGTAGGACGAACGCACGAGCGGGCCGGACATGACGCCGGAGAAGCCGATCTCGTCGGCCTCGTCCTTGAGCTCGATGAACTCCTCCGGCTTGACCCACCGCTCCACGGGGTGGTGGCGCAGGCTGGGGCGGAGGTACTGCGTGATCGTGATGAGCTCGCAGCCGGCGTCGTGGAGATCGCGCAGCGCCTGCGAGACCTCCTCGCGGGTCTCACCCATGCCGAGGATGAGGTTGGACTTCGTGACCAGCCCGAAGTCGCGGGCCTGGGTGATCACGTCGAGCGAGCGCTCGTAGCGGAAGGCCGGGCGGATCCGCTTGAAGATCCGCGGGACCGTCTCGACATTGTGGGCGAGCACCTCGGGGCGGGACTCGAAGACCTCGCGCAGCAGGTCGGGCTTGCCGTTGAAGTCGGGGATGAGGTTCTCCACCCCGGTCTCGGGGTTGAGCTCGTGGATGGCGCGCACGGTCTCGGCGTACAGCCAGGCGCCGCCGTCCTCGAGGTCGTCGCGCGCGACGCCGGTGATCGTGGCGTAGCGCAGGCCCATGGTCCGCACAGACTCCGCGACCCGCCGCGGCTCGTCGCGGTCGAGCGGCTCGGGCCTGCCTGTGTCGATCTGACAGAAGTCGCAGCGCCGGGTGCACTGGTCGCCACCGATGAGGAACGTCGCCTCTCGGTCCTCCCAGCACTCGAAGATGTTGGGACAGCCTGCCTCCTGGCAGACGGTGTGGAGCCCTTCGGACTTCACCAGCGCCTGGAGTTGGGTGTACTCCGGGCCCATCTTCGCCCGGGTCTTGATCCAGGCGGGCTTCTTCTCGATCGGGGTCTCGCTGTTGCGGACCTCGAGTCGCAGCAACTTGCGGCCTTCGGGTGCGGCGGGAGCTTGCGTCACGGTCCCTAAGCGTACGCCGGAGCGTCGGATCCCCCACGTCGCGGGCCGCTCCCGCTAGCCTGATCCGTATCTCCATGATGTCGTCGGGTGACAAAGGGGGGAGGACATGCGCCTGGCAGCCCGCCGTGGACGTTTCTCGCGTGCCGTGAGGATCGCTGCTGCGCTCGCCCTGCTCGTCACCATGTTGAGCGTCGTGGCGGCGGTGAAGACCGCGGCGCCGGCCCACGCCGTCGATCCGCTGGTCTGCTCGGTCAGCAACCCGACGCTCGTCAACCAGCGCAGCTCGGGCGGCACGGTCCAGAACCGGACGAACACGCTCGAGTTCTACAACGTCAACACCAACAGCAACCCGAATGTGAGCGCGACGACGACGCAGGTCGCCGACCTCAATGCCGCCGGCATCAACGAGGAGCTCAACGGCCTGGCGATCAGCAAGGACGGCACGAAGGCGTACTTCACCTCCCACTATCTGGACGGCGCTTCCGGAGGCAACGCGCCCACCGGCGGATCCAAGATCTATGAGTACGACCTCGTCAACAACAAGGTGCTGAACTCCTGGCCGACCGCACCGGTGGGGGCCTCTGACGACAACCACCGTGTCCGCCGGGGAGCGATCGATCCGGTCTCCGGCATCTTCTACTACAGCACCTCGAACAGCACGAGCTCGGCCACGGCGACGGTGCAGTACCTCTACGCGATCGACCCGAACGCCGAGAACCCGACGGCGTGGTACGTCGGCAGCGTCTCCACCCCGAACGAGACCGGCGTCAGCGGCGACATCACCTTCGACGCCCAAGGACAGATGTTCCTCATCACCGGTGGCGCCAACAACGCCTACGTGAACCTCGTCGACGGCGACCTCCCGACGAGCGCCGCTGACAGCCCGGTGAACCTCGGGATACGGCCGCTGAGTGAGGTCGCCGGGACCGGCAACGGTGCTGGTGTGGCCTACGGCCTCGACGGCTATCTCTACATCAGCAACACGTCGGGTGAGTTCTTCAGGGTCGACCCGAGCACCGGGAGGGTCGTCAGCCAACTCAGCACGGTCGGCACGGTGAACGGCGGGAGCGCAAACTCAGGGCTCAGCGTCGACCTTGCGACGTGTGCCTTCCCGAGCACCCTCACGGTGATCAAGGACATCCCGACGAAGGTCAATGCCGACGACCAGTTCGCGATCACGGCCACGCGCGACAGCGACGGTACCCAGATCGGGAGCGCGACCACGAGCGGCCCGGCGGGGAAGCAGGTGGCGACCATCGGACCGATCCCGATCCTGGCCACGGCCGGGTCGACCTACACGATCGGCGAGACGCTGGCGAATGGCTCGACCGCAGCGGATATGAGTGAGTACGGCACGAGCTTGAGCTGCGTCGACAACGCCCAGGACCCGCCGGCCGACGTGCCAGTGACGAACACCGACCTGACGGACCCGGCGTCGCGACACGGAACCGTCACCGCGAGCGGTCCCAGCGGGGATGCCGACTACGAGGCAATCGTGTGCACGCTGACCAACCGCGACGTCCAGCCGGCCCGGCTGATCATCAACAAGACCATCCTCGACCCGCAAGGCAACGACAACAACGAGCAGTTCACCATCGCCTACCCGGACGTCGGCGGGACGGCCTCTGACGACGGGACGTGGTCCGGCGCTCCGCGCGCGGCAGACACCGTCAGCGCCAACGCGCCGATCAACGGTGCGGACGGGAACGGGCTCACCTTCCAGCCCTACAGTTGCACCGAGGGCGAGAAGCACGTCTTCTCGGACTGCTCGGTTTATGACATCGGCTCGGACGCCTCCAACCTCGACGTCGATCTCTCGCACCTCAACGACAACCCGGCTGGCGTCCTGCAGTTCCAGGAGCAGCTCACCGACGCCCAGAAGGCGGCTGGCTGGCATCAGGTCGGGCCGCCGGTGTGCAACAGCTCGAACAGCAACCCCGCTGACGACGAGGTCACCTTCGACACGATCGACTCCAGCGACAGCGCATGGCAGAGCGACACCGGCGGGCTCTCCGACTATCAGGTGGCCATCGGTTCGGTGGCGCCGGGCACGACGATCACCTGCAATGTGCAGAACAGTCGCGACAAACCGACGTGGACCGCGACGAAGTTCTCCAACCCGGCGAGCGGATCGGCGGATGATCCGGTCCAGGTGCAGCCCGGCCAGACGATCACCTACACCGTCCAGGTCAGCAACCCGGCGGACGCGGCTCCGGCGACGGGCGTGGTCGTCAACGACGACCTCTCCAAGGTGCTTGGTCCCGGGGTCACTCTGGTTGCCCAGCCCACGCCGCCGCAGGGTCAGACCGCCTCGATCGACCCGGACACCAAACAATTGACCTGGAGCGTCGGCGACCTGGCTCCCGGCGACCGCTACACGATGACCTACCAGGTCAAGGTCGCGGAGTCGACCGCGGCATACGGGCTCGACCTCAACAACTCGATGACCGCGACGAGCGAGACCGGACCGCCGGCCACCTGCAACGTGGACAACCCGTGTCGGACCTACCACGAGACGCCGTCGCCGAACTGGACGATCTCGAAGGCGACATCGACGGGGGCGTTGCAGGACGACGGCGCCTACCTGACCACCCCGGGCTTCCCGGTCACCTACAAGATCACCGTCGACAACAGCAACGGCCAGGTGCCGCTCTACGGCGTTCACATCGATGACGGCCCGGTCGGAGGAACCCCCGACGACATCTGGAACCATTCGACCTGGGACGGCAAGTTCGACGTCCAGATGCTGACGTCGGCACGCTACCGGCAGGTGGTGCCCGCGGCAGCTGAGACCGACGCGGACCCCAGCAACGGGCTCCAGTACACCTTCGACCAGCCGATCCCGGCCGGGGCCAAGGCCGTCATCACCTTCACCTTGACGCTCGACAGCGATTTCTACCGGGGGCAGGTGCGCAACGTTGTTGAGGGCGCGCTGCAGGACGACGACGACCCGGCCGATGCGCCCGCGGACTGCTGGAGCGGCGAGGACCCAACCGACACCTCCGCGCCCTGCGCGATCGTCCACGAGACGCGTCCGGGGCAACTGAGCCTGGTGAAGGAGACCAGTCCCGACGGTTATGAGAGCCGATTCACCCTGTCGGCCGACTCGGGGCTGACCCCACAACCATTGGCCGACGTGCCCACCGAGTTCTCCGGCACGGCGAACACCGCGGCGGTCACCAACCAGCCGGTCTACTCGGGGCGGGAGTACACGATCTCGGAGGCGCTGAAGGCCGGAGAGGGCAACGCCGACGACTGGACCAACAGCACGTGGAACTGCCAGGTCCGGCCTCAGACCGCCACCGTGGACGAGGTCGAGGACGCCAGCCTTGTCCGGATCGGCAGTGACGGGACGTCGACGGTCACGGTGCAGAGCGATCAAGACGTCGTCTGCACGATCACGAACACGGTGGCGCCGCCGAGCCTGGCTCTGGCGAAGCACGTCGACAACAACAACGGCGGGACGGGCTCCCCGACGGCCTGGACGCTGACCGCGCAGGCGGCGGGCAGCGATACTCCCGTGATCGACCGCCCCGGCGACCAGGACCCCGACGATCCCACGCGCGCGCAGACCACTCCGGCCGGAGTCGACGCCGGGACGACGTACACCCTCTCCGAGAGCGACGGACCGCCCGGCTACCAGGAGGCCAGCACGGCATGGTCCTGCGTCGACACCGCTCACGGCAACCAAGCGGTGACGGTCGGCCCCGACAACACCGTGACGCCCGACGTCGGTCAGGTGATCGTCTGCACCGTCACCAACGAGGACCAGCCCGGCATCATCACGCTCACGAAGTACGGGCCGAGCCGGGCGGACCCGCAAGTGCCGCTGGCCGGCGCCGACTTCACCCTGTGGTACGACGCCGACGGCTCGGGCACCTTCGACCCGGCCGAGGACGAGCAGATCGGCACGGGCACGAGCGATGCGGCCGGCCACATCCAGTGGACCGACCTGGACTGGGGCACCTACTTCGCCCAGGAGACCGCAGCGCCGGCGGGCTATGCGCTGCCGGACGACCCGGTCACGAAGGTGACCGTCGACGGCACCTCGACCACCGGAGACGGCGCCCAGGTGAGTGTCAACGACCCTGATGTCGCGCCGTGGAGTCTGACGAAGTCCTCGGATCCGCCCTCGGGGAGCACGGTGCAGACCGGCCAGACGATCACCTACACGCTGCATGCGACCAGGGGCGTCGGCGACGCGGACCCGACCGACCTGGTCATCACCGATGATCTGTCGAAGGTACTCAACAATGCCACCTTCGTCTCCGGGAGCATCGATGCCGACCTGGGCAGCGCGTCGCTGGATGCGGACACGAACACCTTGACCTGGAAGATCCCCGTGCTGAGCAGGGACACGACGGTGAGCTACGAGGTGACGGTCAACGATGATGCTCGCGGCGTCGAGCTGGTCAACACCGCATCTGTGCCGTCCGACGATCCGCAGCCGCAGCCGTGCCCGGACACCGACCCGGACTGTCGTACGACGATCCACCAGACGCCCAACAACTGGACTCTCATCAAGTCCTCCAACCGCGGCTCCGTCGTCCAGCCGGGCGACACGATCACCTACACCCTGACCGCCACACCGCGGACGGGAGGCTCGGCGCCGACCGGGGTGGTGATCACCGACGACCTCTCCGATGTGATCGACGACGCCGACTACAACGGCGACGCGACCGCGAGTCTCGGGGATGCGACGTACGCCGACGGGCAGCTCACCTGGACCATCGGCACACTCAGCGAGACCGCGACGCTCACCTACACCGTGACCGTCCACGACAACGCCTACGGCCGGACACTCAAGAACACCGCCACTGTGGACGCAGCCTCCCCACCGGTGGATCCCTGCCCGACCGATGAACCGGACTGCCGGACGACCACACACCAGACCCCGGCCACCTGGAGCCTGGCGAAGTCGTCGAAGCCGGCCACGGGGTCGACCGTGCGGCCCGGTGACACGATCACCTACACCCTCACGGCGACCCGTGGCGAGGGCGGCGCCGATCCGGAGAACCTGACGATCACCGACGATCTGTCCGGAGTCTTGGACAATGCGTCATTCAACGGCGACAGCATCAACGCGTCCCTGGGGACGGCATCCCGGGACGGTGACACGCTCACCTGGCACATCCCTGCGCTGAGCAAGGACGCCACCCTCACCTACACGGTGACGGTGAATGACGATGCCTGGGGCCAGACGCTGCGCAACGTGGCGACTGGGGAAGGCGACACCTCACCACCGACCTCGTGTCCCACCGGCTCGACGGACTGCAGCACTACCCAGCGCGTCCCCACCCGCGGCCTGTGGACGCTGGACAAGACCTCGGATCCCACCTCAGGCTCGACGGTGAAGCCCAGCGACACGATCACCTACACCTTGCACGCCAACCGCGGCGCCGGCGAGGCGAACCCGACGGGTCTGGTCATCACCGACGACCTATCGAAGGTGCTCAACAACGCGTCCTTCGTCGAGGGGAGCATCACGACGTCGGCGGGGGAGGCGACCCTCTCAGGAACCACGCTGACCTGGACGATCCCGGAGCTCTCCGCGAACGCGACTGCGACCTACCAGGTCAGGGTCGATGCGAGTGCGTACGGCGTCACGCTGAAGAACGTCGCCTCCGTGCCTCACGATGACCCGCAGCCGGACCCGTGCGACGACTGCTCGACGACCACCACCCATGACACGCCGACGTTGGCGCCGTGGTCGCTGACGAAGACCTCGGACCCGCCCTCGGAGACGACGGTGCAGACCGGCGACACCATCACCTACACGCTGCATGCGACCAGGGGAACGGGCGACGTGGACCCGACCGATCTGGTCATCAACGACGACCTGTCGAAGGTGCTCAACAACGCGACGTTTGTCGAGGGGAGCATCGAGGCGAGTCTCGGTACGGCCTCGCGTGATGGGTCGACGATCACGTGGCACATCCCGGCTCTCAGCAAGAACGCTACGCTGACCTACTCGGTGACGGTCGATGACGATGCCCGTGGTGTCGAGCTGGTCAACACCGCTTCCGCTCCGTCCGACGATCCGCAGCCGGAGCCGTGCCCGGACACCAACCCGGAGTGTCGGACGACGATCCACCAGACGCCCAACAACTGGACGCTGGTGAAGACCTCCGATCCGGTCAAGGGGTCCGTGGTGCAGCCCGGCAGCACGATCACCTACACCCTGACCGCGACGCCACGGGAGGGCGCCTCCGCGCCGACGGGTGTGGTCATCACCGACGACCTCTCCGATGTGATCGACGACGCCGACTACAACGGCGACGCGACCGCGAGTCTCGGGGATGCGACGTACGCCGACGGGCAGCTCACCTGGACCATCGGGACGCTGAGCGAGACCGCGACGCTCACCTACACCGTGACCGTCCACGACAACGCCTACGGCCGGACACTCAAGAACACCGCCACTGTGGACGCAGCCTCCCCACCGGTGGATCCCTGCCCGACCGACGACCCGGACTGTCGTACGACGACCCATGAGACCCCCTCGCTGGCCCCCTGGACGCTCACCAAGTCGTCCGATCCTGCTTCCGGCAGCACCGTGCAGCCCGGCGACACGATCACGTACACCGTCCACGCGCGCCGGGGGAGCGGCGACATCGACCCGAGCGGGCTGGTGATCACCGACGACCTCTCGAAGGTGCTCAAGAACGCGTCGTTCGTCGCCGGGAGTATGGAAGCGAGCCTCGGTACGGCCTCGCGTGATGGGTCGACCATCACCTGGCACATCCCCGCGCTCAGCAAGAACGCCACGCTGACCTACACGGTGAGGGTGGACAAGGACGCGTGGGACGTCCGACTGCGCAACGTCGCGACGGCCCCGGATGGCGACCCGCAGCCACAGCCCTGCGCCGCGGACAAGCCCGAGTGTCGTACGACGAACCACCACACGCCGCCCCAGAACCAGAGCGCGACCTGGACCGTCACGAAGTCGAGCAACCCGGCCTCGGGGTCGACGGTCAGCCCCGGCGACGTGGTCACCTACACCCTGACGGCCCGAGTGCTGACCGGCTCGAGGGTCGCGCAGGTGAGGCTCACCGACGACCTCTCCGACGTCCTCGACGACGCGACCTGGGTCAGCGGATCGGTGACGACGAGCGCGGGGAAGGCGGTCCGCTCGGGCGATCGCCTCACCTGGCGGATCGATGCGCTGACCGGACGGCAGACGCTGAGCTACCAGGTCCGGGTGAAGGCAGGCGCCGCCGGAGGCCGGCTCTACAACGTGGTCGCCGCCCCTGGCGCCGCGCCGTGCGAGCCCGCGCGGGCGGCCGTGTCCCGTGCGTCGGTGCGCACCGGACGGGCCGTGGCGGCGCGCGTGCTCACCTGTCGTGAGACCGAGCAGACCGTCGCGGCCGCTGCGCCGAGCCCCGGCGGTAACGGCGGCAACGCGGGCGGCGGGGGCCTGCCCGACACCGGCGGTCCATCGGGTTGGTGGATCGGCGGCGGCCTCGGCAGCGTCCTGGTCGGCGGGATGCTGGTCGCTGCTGCCCGCCGGCGCCGTTGGAGCTGACGACCTGCTTCTCAGCCGCCGTGAGAGGCGGGCGCGAGCAGCGGGATCTTCGGCGTACGCCCCGGCTCCGGTTTGGGCGCGAAGCTCGGCGTGGGCTCGTAGTCGCGCCACGACAGCATGTCGGCCAGGTGACGCTGCAGGACGGGCTGGACCTCGGCGACCGGAACGTCGCGACCGAGCTCACGGCTGAGAGTGGTGACGCCCGCGTCGGCGATGCCGCACGGGATGAAGCGGTCATACCAGCCGAGGTCGACGTCACAGTTGAAGGCGATCCCGTGCATGGTGACGTGTTGGCTGACGCGCAGGCCGATGGCGCCGATCTTGCGCTCCGGACCGCGCTCGTCCTCGCCGAGCCAGGTGCCGCTGCGGCCCGGCACGCGCGACGCGGCGACGCCGAAGTCGGCGCAGGTCGCGATCATCGCCTCCTCGAGGCGACGGACGAAGTCCACGACCTTGACCTTCTCGGGCAGCCGCACGATCGGGTAGGCGACGAGCTGGCCGGGGCCGTGGAAGGTGATCTTGCCGCCGCGGTCCACGTCGATGACCGGGGCGCCGCCGGAGTCGGCCGGGCGCTCGTGGTCGTCGGTGCGCTTGCCGGCGGTGTAGGTCGGTGGGTGTTCGAGGAGCAGGACGGTGTCCTCCTGCTCGCGGTCGACGACCCGCTGGTGCACCTGCTTCTGGAGCTCCCACGCGTCCAGGTAGTCGATGGTGCCGATCTCCTCGAACCGCAGCTCTGCCTCGTTCACGCGTCGAGGGTACTCCCGAGGAAACGGAGCTGAGCGGGCGCCACCCGGCCGCCGAGGGCGGTCGGCGTTGCCTGGGTTAAGGTCGTGATCTGGCGGTGAAGGTGGGACTGGTCGGCGTAGCCGGCCCGGTACGCGATGGCGGCCGGCGGGCGGCCGGTGGACAACAGACTTGCTCGTACTCATGCTTGGTCTTCGCCGCGACGAAGTGGAGCGTTACGCCGCTCGCGCAGCTCAACTGTGTGATCGAGTCGGGCGCGAGGCACGAGGGGCTGGTTCAGCCAGAGTTCAGCGGCGGCGGCATGCAGCATGAAGGCGGTCGGGAAGGCGATGGCGAAGGCAGGTCCGAAGCCCAACGGCAGGAGCGCAAGGGCGATGAGCCGAATGGTTCCGACCGCGCTCCCCACGGCGTAGGCGCGGACCATCCAGCGCCGGTGGCGTGTCGTCCGTCCCCCGCGCACGGAGCGGAACGCGTTCAGTAGGCAGACCTCGAACCACACGCCGAAGACCACGGTGGTGGTGGCCTCCGAGGCACCGCCCGTCGGCCACAGCAGTCCGAAGACGATGGCGAAGACGCCACAGACCAGGCCGCAGGTGAGCACGGCCCGCCCCAACCATCGGTGCACGTGCAGATGGTGTCGCCGGAATCCCGCCGTTGAGCTGCAGCGCACCACCGGCCAGATAGATCGTCGCCGGCGCGATGTGCAAATAGGCGAGGAGCCTGTGGTGCGCGTACGCCATGTCCTCGACCGTCGACGACAGCGGTGAACCGAACGCGGGAAAGTCCACCAGGACCCGGCGCACGACGAAGGTGAGTACGACGGCAACCGCGACTCTGCATCCCCACCGCATGGCTGCGCCGGCATATCGGAGGACCATTCCGGGTCACTTCACCGCGAGGGGTGCCGCTTTCGACCTGCATGGAGCGAGAGCTGCCAGGAACAGCAGAGCAGTCAGCGGAAGTAGGGCCAGACTGGCCGCCACTGCGGCGATGGCCGCGAGGGTGAGGGCCGGGAACAGCAGCCATGGATTGATGCGCTGCTGTCGAGCGGTGCCGCCGAGCAGCACGCAGAAGCCGATGAGGAACAGGAGAGGTCCGACGTTGCGCAGTGGATCCGGCAATTCGGGCAGGCTCTGGAAGATGTCGGTCACCGTCACCCAGACGAAGGCGGCAATGCCGACCAGGGAGGCGACTGCGACTGCCGGATAAAGGGCTAGTCCTCCGCGCAGCTGACGGGTCATCAGGACCGTAAGTACTGCGAACGAGAGCCAGGTGATCAGAAAGGCCGCGTGTCCGAGGTTCCACCAGAGCCCCGGGCTGTGGGAGCCGTCGCGGCCGTCGAGCCACCGACAGCCGGCGTAGAGCAGAAGTGCCACAGGCACCGCCCAGCTGGCTGCACGCATCACGAGACTCCGCATCTCTTCACCCCCCCGGGGCTTGCTTGTTTTGCATCGGCACCTCCGCACGGAACCGTCGCGGGAGCTGAGCGGCAGGCCGCGGGAGGCGCATCCCCGGCTCTCTTCCGCCGGCGACCTCGTCGTCCTGCTAGCAACCAGATAGGCAGACATCGGTCATCCTGGGTCTTCTGGCGACTCGGCGACGCTCATCCCGGCGACCGCGGCAAGGTGGGCTAGGTAGCCGCCCGGGCTCGACCAGGATTGGTCCTGGGCGCCCCTGCGATGCAGCCTCAGTCGGCCGTCGCGGCCCACCCCCACGAGGGTGCTGGCCCGGCGAGACGACGACTCGAGGTCGAAAGGGCCTCCGTCGATCACCTCGCACTCGTGCCCCAGCGCGATCCGAGCCTCCTGCGCCGTGGCGGCCGGGGGCCAACCCGTGTGGTTGGCACTGCTGCCGAACAGCCGGGGAAAGCGATCCCAGATGGCCGCTGTCGGCGACCATCGGCCATCGAACGCGGCCAACTGTCCGGCGCGGACCGCGGGGGCGACCCACCTCGGGGGCGGCCTGTCCGCGCGCACCGGCAGAAGGAGGCTGAGTCGCTGGCCCAACAACGAAACGACACCGTCGAGGGCGCGCGAAGGTAGATCGAGACTCGGCACCACTGCTGCCCACTCCGACGGATCATGCAGCGACACGGCGACGTTCTGGTCGACGGGCCGGCCCTTGACGGCGTTGACCTCCCAGGCCTGTGTCGCGACCACGCCGTACGTCATCGGCGGTGGGTTGGGCACGACGAGGGCCTGTCCGGCCGCCAACATGTCGCAGGCGCGCGCCACACCGGGGAGCTCATCTGGGTATGCCGTCGGCCCGTCCTGCACGGCTCAAACCTAGGGAGCGGTCGATCCAGAAGGGAAAGACCGAACCCCGATCAATTCAGAGGTTGCGCCTCTTGATCGGGCGTAGCGTGTCCAGGTGGATCCCGACGTCCGAATGTTGCGCTACTTCCTCGCCGTGGCCGAGGAGCTGAACTTCACCCGCGCCGCCGAGCGCCTGCACATCGCCCAGCCGTCGCTCAGTGCCCAGATCCGCCAACTCGAGGCCCAACTGGGGGTGGCGCTCCTGCAGCGGAGCACCCGATCGGTCTCCCTGACCGAAGCGGGTGAAGTTCTCCTTGCCCGTGGTCCGCGAGCCCTGGCGGGAATGGAACGCGCGTGGTCGGCCGCGCGGGAAGCGGGCCGGGGCACCGCGGGTACCGTCAGGCTCGCCTACAGCCTCAGCGCCGGCCATGAGACGGCGCCCGACCTGATCGAGGCCATGCGCGTCGCGCATCCCGGGATCAGCGTGACGACCGCTGTGCTGCCGACGCCCCAGGTGTTGCTCGCGGTTCGCGATGGTGACGCCGACGTGGGACTGGCCAGGGCAGCCGCGCCGCTCGAGGGTGTGCGACTCGAACGGCTCCGTAACGACGTGGCGGGGGTGCTCGTCGCCGCCGACCATCCGCTCGCGGGTGCGGCGAGCGTCGAGCTGCGCGCCGTCGCCGAGCACCCGGTGGTGCTTCACCCGCGCGCGGCCAATCCGACGCATTACGACTTCATCCAGAGCCTCTTCGCGTCGCGAGACTTGCAGCCCACCATCGTCGAGCGCGACATCGCCTTCGATCTCAGCCAACGCCTCGTCGCCGCCGGTAGGGCTGTCGCCGTGGTCGGCCGCTCCGCCACCGGCCGCCTCGCGTCGGACCTGAAGTGGATCCCGTTATGTGAGTCTGTGACGATCCCGGTGGCCCTGGCCCTGCCCGCCACTGATCAGTCGGCAACGTCGGCACATTTCGAGCGCGTCGCGATGGCCCACGCTGCCGGTCACCATTGGATCAATTGAACCCGACCGGGCGGCACGGCGGCGCTTCGCATCCGCCTCGATTCGGCCGTCGTGGAATCGAGGAGCGGCATCAACCACCCCGTGGCGTCGGAGGCATGAGCGCGCCGTGCGGAGCACACTCGAGGGGGTGGTGGAGGTGCCACTCGGAACGCGACACCCTCGTCGGCAGGATCCATCCCGGCCACCCGGACGCTGCCTCCGTCCTGGGGTCGCAGTCCGCCGAGGCACTCGACCGTCGTCGTCTTGCCAGCACCATTCGGCCCGTCAATGCCTCCTGAAGAAGTCGATAGGCGGTCTGCTCGGCCGCGGCGCCGAGGTTCGCGGTGGACGGGTCGCCGATGGTCGCGATGCGCTCGCGAGGACACCTGCGCCGCCGGCCAGGAGCAGGGCATGTCGTGTCTGCACCCGCGAATCGCGCCAGGTCGCTGCCTGTGGATAACGCGGAACGGGCGTGACGATCCTGGGTAGGACGGGGACATGCGACGACGTCTCGCCATCCTCGGCCTCACGATCCTGATGACGCTGCTGCCTGCGGGGTGCGGCGGGCGCGCGTCGCCGCCGACGCCCGCGCCTGCACCGCTGCGCGCCGAGGTCGGCGCCGCATCTGTCCTGCGGGCGTGGGACGCCCGCCGTTCCCGCGCGTGGGCCTCGGGCTCCGTCGCCGACCTCCGCGCGCTCTACACGCCGGGATCGCGGACGGCCGAGGCCGACGTACGCATGCTGGCGGCGTGGCGTGCCCGCGGGCTCCGGGTGCGCGGCCTGGCGACGCAGCTGCTCTCCGTGGAGGTCCTCGAGCGGACCTCGCGTCGGCTGCGGCTGCGGGTCACCGACCGGGTGGTCGCGGCGGAGGCGGTGCGCGCCAGCCGGCCGGGCGTGGGGGAGATGCTCCCGCGGGACCAGCGGTCGACGTACGTCGTCGACTTGGCGTGGTACGACGGCGACTGGCTTGTCCAGGAGACGACCGCCGCCTGAGAGGGCCCGAAATGGGGCCGAGTCGGCGTACACGTACGCCGACTCGGCCGACCATCTGTGCCGATTCGTCGGTCAGACGTCGAACTGACCGGCCTCCAGGCGCTTCTTGACGTCCTGGAGGAAGCGGCCGGCGTCGGCGCCGTCGACCAGGCGGTGGTCGTAGGTCAGCGCGAGGTAGACCATGTGGCGCACCGCGATCGTCTCGCCGAGCTGCGGGTCGTCGATCACGACCGGGCGCTTCACCACGGCGCCGGGGCCGAGGATGGCGACCTGGGGCTGGTTGATGATCGGGGTGTCGAAGAGCGCCCCGAAGCTGCCCAGGTTGGTGATCGTGAAGGTGCCACCGGAGAGCTCGTCCGGGGTGATCTTGTTGGTCCGGGTGCGCTGGGCGACGTCGGCGATCTTCTTGGCAAGGCCGCTGATCGACAGGTCGCCGGCGTCCTTGACGACCGGAGTGAGCAGGCCACGCTCGGTGTCCACGGCGAACGCGATGTTCTCGCGGTCGTAGTAGGTCACCTCGCCGGCGTCGGTGTTGAGGTTGGCGTTGAGCTTGGGGTGGACCTTGAGCGCGTCGATCGCCGCCTTGGCGAAGAACGGCAGGTAAGTCAGCTTCACGCCCTCGCGAGCCTGGAACTCGGCCTTCTTCGCCTCGCGGAGACGCGCGATGCGGGTGACGTCGACCTCCATGACCTGGGTCAGCTGGGCGGAGGTGTGCAGCGACTCGGTCATCCGCTCGGCGATCACCTTCCGCAGGCGGGAGACCTTCTCCGTGGTGCCGCGCAGCGGCGACGGAGCCGACGGGGCCGCCGCAGCAGGCGCGGACGCCGCCGGGGTGGCCGGAGCCTCGGCGGCCGGTGCCGCGGGGGCCTTGGCCGCCGCCGCGGCGTTGAGGACGTCCTCCTTGCGGACGCGTCCGCCGACGCCGGTGCCCTCGACGGTCGAGAGGTCGACGTTGTGCTGAGCGGCGAGCTTGCGCACCAGCGGCGTGACGTAGCCACCGGCCTGGATCGCCGGAGAGGCCTCGGCAGCAGGTGCGGCAGGGGCCGGAGCGGCCGGAGCTGCGGGGGCCGGAGCAGCAGGGGCCGGAGCGGCCGGAGCGGCGGGGGCCGGAGCGGCGGGGGCCGGAGCGGCGGGGGCCGGAGCAGCAGGGGCCGGAGCAGGCGTGGACTCGGCAGCAGCCGGGGCGGGCTCGGCCGGAGCAGCGGGCTGCGACGCAGCGGCGGACGCAGCGCCGGGGGTGCCGACCAGCGCCAGCTCGGCGCCGACCTCGACGGTCTCGTCCTCGGCGACCTTGATCTCGAGGAGCGTGCCGGCGACGGGAGACGGGATCTCGGTGTCGACCTTGTCGGTGGAGACCTCGAGGAGGGGCTCGTCGACGGCGACGGTGTCACCGACCTGCTTCAGCCAGCGGGTGACCGTGCCCTCGGTGACCGACTCGCCGAGCGCGGGGAGCGTCACGGGAGTGGCGTCACCGCCGGCGGCGGGCGCATCCGCAGCGGCCGGAGCAGCAGGGGCGCTCTCGGCGGCCGGAGCCGGCTCGGCGGCCGCGGGCTGGGGCTGCGTCTCGGCCTGGGCCGGGCCGTCGGAGGCGCCCGACTCGGCCGGGGCGGACTGGGCGTCCTCCGCAGCAGGGGCCGGTGCGGCCTCGGCCGGAGCCGAGCCGGCCTCGTCGGCGGCGCCGACGACGGCGAGGACACCGCCGACCTCGACGGTGTCGTCCTCGTTGGCCCGGATCTCGAGCAGGACGCCCTCGACGGGCGAAGGGATCTCGGTGTCGACCTTGTCGGTCGAGACCTCCAGCAGCGGCTCGTCGACGGCGATGGTGTCACCGACGTTCTTCAGCCAACGGGTGACGGTGCCTTCGGTGACGGACTCGCCGAGTGCCGGGAGAGTTACTTCGGTGGCCATGGGCTTCCTTCGCTTGCGTCTTCGTGTGTCTCTAGTTGTATCGGTTGATCACTGATGTGCGTGCAGCGGCTTGCCTGCCAGAGCGAGAAAGGCCTCGCCCAACGCCTCGCTCTGGGTCGGGTGGGCGTGGACCAGTGGGGCCACGTCGTCCGGGAAGGCCTCCCACCCATAGACGACCTGCGCCTCGCCGACCAGCTCGCCGACGCGGTCGCCGACGAGGTGGAGACCCAGGACGGGGCCGTCGGCGCGTCGTACGAGCTTGACGAAGCCCTGGGTCTGCAGGATCTGGCTCTTGCCATTGCCGCCGAGATCGTAGGTCACGGTCTCGACGCCGTCGTCGCCGTACGTCGCGCGCGCCGCTGCCTCGGTCAGCCCCACGGAGGCGACCTCGGGGTGGGAGTAGGTGACGCGGGGGATGCTCGACTCGTCGATCGGGGCCGGGTCGAGCCCGGCGATCTCCTCGGCGACGAAGATGCCCTGGGCGAACCCGCGGTGGGCGAGTTGCAGCCCCGGGGTGATGTCGCCGACGGCGTACACGCCCTCGACGCCGGTGCGCAGGCGCTCATCGACGGTGACGAGCCCGCGCTCCATCACCACGCCCTGCTCCTCGAAGCCGAGACCTTCGGTGGCCGGCCCGCGGCCGACCGCGACCAGGAGCAGCTCGGCCTCGAGCACCTCGCCGCCCTCGACGGTGACCGCGACGCCGGCGTCGGTGTGCGTGACGCCCTGGAACGGGGTCCCGGTCATGAAGCGGATGCCGCGCTTGCGGAAGGCGCGCTCGAGGGCCTTCGAGGACGCCTCGTCCTCGGCGGCGAGGAGGCGGGGAAGGGCCTCGACGATGGTGACGTCGGCGCCGAAGCTGCGCCACACGCTCGCGAACTCGCAGCCGATGACGCCGCCGCCGAGGACGACCACGGACGACGGCACATGGTCGAGCGCGAGCGCGTGCTCGGAGGTGAGGACCCGCTCGCCGTCGACCTCGAGGCCGGGCAGCGACCGCGCGAAGGAGCCGGTGGCGAGGACCAGGCTGTGGCCTTCGTACGTCGTGTCGCCGACCTGCACCCGACGCGGACCGACAAGCGTGCCGGTGCCCTCGATGACGGTGATGCCGCGCGAGGCGACCAGGCCGGTGAGCCCCTTGAAGAGCCGGGAGACGACGCCGTCCTTGTAGGTGTTGACGCCGACCATGTCGATGCCGTCGAGGCTGGCCCGGACACCGAAGCGTGCCGCGTCGCGGGCGGCGTCCGCGACCTCGCCCGCGTGCAGCAGGGCCTTGGTCGGGATACAGCCCACATGGAGGCAGGTCCCGCCGAGACGACTCTTCTCGACCAGACCCACGGTGAGGCCCAGTTGGGCGGCGCGGAGGGCGCAGGCGTATCCGCCCGAGCCGGCTCCGAGCACGAGCACGTCGAAGGCGTCGGTCACGCGGCCCATCTTGTCACCCTCCACCCGTTGCTCCGCCACCCGGACTCGGCTACCAGTGAGTAGCGCGAATCCCGTCACAACGCGGTACCGAGCGGGCACACTGTCCCTCATGGCTCTCTGGGACCGGCTCCGGCGTCGACCGCGCACGAGCGGCCCTCTCCGCGACGCCGCGCGCACGGGCTCGACGCGGGTCCGCGCCGCCGACGCGGCTGACGCGGCGCACCTCGAGCAGTTCCTCGGGTCCCGGCGCGGCGTGGAGGGCTTCGTCGAGCCCCGCACCGCAGTCAGCGAGATCACGCTGCTGCTGGTCGCGCACGACGGCGAGTGGACCCGCCGGCGCGTGCCGTCGGCGGCGTGGGCCCACGCCTTCTGCAACGGGCACGGCGTGCCGTCGTACGACGCGGCCGTGGTCGGGATCCCGCAGCGCATGCGCGACTACAACCGTCGCCGTGCACAGGGCCTGTGACGCCGCGGCGGGAACGGGTGACTACTCGGCGAGGGCGCGGGCGTAGTCGACCAGGGTGGCGACGGCGGTGCCGGTGCCGCCGGCGGTGATGTGGCCGTAGGGGCCGCCGGAGTTGAAGGACGGCCCGGCGATGTCGAGGTGGGCCCAGGGGAGCCCGGCCGTGAACTCGCGCAGGAAGGCCGCGGCGTAGAGCCCGCTGCCCCAGCGGATCCAGTCGACCTGGGCCAGATCGGCGATCTTGGAGGACTTGACCCGTTCCTCCATGGCCTCGGGGATCGGCATGTGCCAGGACTCCTCGCCGGCTGCCGCGCCGGCCGCGAGGACCTGGTCCACCACACCGTCGCTCCCCATGACACCGGTGACCTTGTCGCCGAGCGCCACGACCATCGCGCCGGTGAGCGTCGCGACGTCGATGATCGCGTCCGGCGCGGCCTCGGTGGCGCGCACCAGGGCGTCGGCGAGAACCAGGCGTCCCTCGGCGTCCATGTTCTGGGCCTCGGTGGTGATGCCGCCGTAGTGGACGACCACGTCGCCGGGCTTGAGCGACGTCCCCGAGACCATGTTCTCGGCCATCGGCGCGAACGTCGAGACCTTGATCGGCAGACCCAGCCGGGCGATCGCGAGCGTGGCCTGGACGACCGCGGCCGCGCCCGCCATGTCGGACTTCATGGTGGTCATCGAGCTGCCCGGCTTGAGGGTGAGACCGCCAGAGTCGAAGGTGATGCCCTTGCCGACCAGCGCGATGTGGGCCACGGGTGCCTCGGGGGCGTAGACGAGCTCCACCAGCCGGGGCGCGGCGGCCGAGCCCTTGCCGACCGCGAGGATCCCGCCGCAGCCCATCTCGGCGAGCTGCTGCTCGTCGTACACCGTCACGTCGACGCCCTCGACCGCGTCCGCCGCCGCAGCGACGGCGTCGGCGAAGAGCGGCGGGGTGAGGTCACCGGGCGCGGTGTTGACCCAGTCGCGGGTGGTCGCGACCGCGGCGGCGACGACCTGGGCCTGCTCGAAGGCGGTGACGACGTCAGCGCGGCGGGCGGTGGGGCTGAGCAGGACCACCTCGGAGGGCGCCTTGTCGTCGCCGTTCTTCTTGTACGTCGTGAACGCGTAGCCGCCCAGCAGATGGCCCTCGGTCACGGCCCGGACGAGCTCCGGCGTGTCGGCCGGCAGCGCGAGCGCGACGGAGGTGGCGTTGGGTACGGCGCGCGCGGCGGCTCCGGCGGCTCGGCGCACGGCGTCGGGGCCGGTGTCCTTGCCGAGCCCGACGAGCACGAGCAGAGGCGAGGAGAGGACGCCGCCCGTGGGAACACGGGTGACCTCGCCGGCCTTCCCGGTGACGCCGAGCGTCGCGAGCAGGCCGCGCAGCTTGCGGCCGAACGCGTCCTTGACGTCCTCGGCCCCGCTCGCCAGATCGGGACCCTTCGTGCCCTGCGTCACGCCGACCACCACCGCCTCGGCACGGGTCTTGGCGGGGCTGGCGGTGCGCAGCGAGTAGCGAGGGGTCGACGTGGTCACCTCGCGGAGTCTATCGACGCACCCACTGCGGTAGGTTCACGCCATGGCCGAGGAGACCGCGCCCGACCGGGGCGCCACTGACCTGCTCGCGTCGCCGCTGCACGACCGGCACGTGGCGCTCGGGGCGAAGTTCGGGGAGTTCGGCGGCTGGTCGATGCCGCTGGAGTACGCCGGTGTCGTCAAGGAGCACACCGCCGTCCGCACCGCCGTCGGCGTCTTCGACGTCAGCCACCTCGGCAAGGTCCGCATCGCCGGGCCCGGCGCCGCGGCGTTCATCAACGCCTGCTTCACCAACGACCTCGGCCGGATCGCGCCCGGTCAGGCGCAGTACACCCTGTGCTGCGACGAGTCCGGTGGCATCGTCGACGACCTGATCGTTTACTACCGCGACGACGAGCACGTCCTGCTCGTGCCGAACGCCGCCAACACCGCCGAGGTGGTCCGTCGACTGCGCGAGAAGGCCCCCGAGGGCCTCACGCTCACCGACCATCACCGTGACTACGCGGTCATCGCGGTCCAGGGTCCCAGGTCGGACGAGCTGCTGGCGCAGGTCGGGCTGCCGGCGGGCCACGACTACATGAGCTTCGTCGAGGCCACCTACCAGGTCGGCGACGGATCCACCGAGGCCGGCGTCGTCATCTGCCGCACCGGCTACACGGGGGAGCGCGGCTACGAGCTCGTCGTCGCCAACGAAGCGGCGGGTCCGCTCTGGGACGCCCTCCTGGCCGCCGGCGAGCAGTACGCCGTCCTGCCCTGCGGCCTGGGCGCGCGCGACACCCTGCGGACCGAGATGGGCTACCCGCTGCACGGCCAGGACATCTCGCTCGACGTCACGCCCAACGAGGCCGGCCTCGGCTGGGCCGTGGGCTGGAGGAAGCCCGCCTTCTGGGGGCGTGACGCGCTGCTCGCGGAGAAGGAGACCGGCCCGAAGCGGGCCCTGCGGGGCATCGTCGCCACCGGCCGCGGCATCCCGCGGCCCCACATGACGGCGTCGCTGACGGCCGACGTGCCGGTCGGCGAGGTCACCTCCGGCACCTTCAGCCCGACCTTGAAGAAGGGTGTCGGCCTCGTCCTCGTGCAGGCGATGGTCAATCCCGAGGCCGAGATCGGCATCGACGTCCGCGGCCGACGCGAGATCTTCCAGCTGACCAAGCCGCCCTTCGTCCCCTCACACGTCCGGGAGTCCTGAACCGTGAACCTGCCCGAGCCCCCGCCGACCTTCCGCCAGCCCAACCCCGCCGAACGGCCGTGGTGGTGGCAGCTGGTCGACGCCGACGGCAACGAGGTCCCCGAGGGCACCGTGTCGGAGGAGTACGCCGGCCAGCGCTTCGCCAACCAGGGCGACGCCGAGTCGTGGATCGGTGAGACCTGGGCCGATCTCGCCGCCGAGGGCGTCGAGGCGGTCGTGCTCCACGAGCACGACCGGCGGGTCTACGGCCCGATGTCCCTCAGCGCCTGAGGGCCGGACGGGTGAGCGAGCACGCGTTCCGTCAGGTCGACGTCTTCAGTGCCGAGCCGCTGCTCGGCAACCCCGTGGCCGTGGTGCACGACGCCGACGACCTGAGCGAGGAGCAGATGGCCGCGTTCGCGCGGTGGACCAACCTCTCGGAGACGACGTTCCTGCTCGCGCCGACCGAGCCGGGCGCCGACTACCGGCTGCGGATCTTCACCCCGAGCGCCGAGCTCCCGTTCGCCGGGCATCCGACGCTCGGCAGCGCCCACGCCTGGCTCGAGGCCGGCGGAACGGGCCATGCCGCCGGCGGCGAGGTCGTGCAGGAGTGCGGGGTCGGCCTGGTCCGGCTGCGGCGGGCGCACGGCCGGCTCGCCTTCGCGGCGCCCGACCTGCTCCGCTCCGGGCCGGTCGCGGAGGAGGATCTGGCCCGGATCGCCGCCGGGCTCCGGATCCCTCGTGAGGAGATCGTGGCGGCGCAGTGGGTCGACAACGGCCCGGGCTGGGTCGGGGTCATGCTCCACGACGCGGCCGCCGTGCTCGCGGTGGTGCCCGACCCGGTGGCGCTGGGCGATCTCGCGGTCGGTGTCGTCGGGGTCTACCCCGAGGGCGACCCGCTGGTCGACGGGGCGATCGAGGTGCGCGCCTTCGTCGGCGGGCTCGGCGTCGACGAGGACCCCGTGACCGGCTCGCTGAACGCCGGGATCGCGCAGTGGCTGGCGGGTGACGTCCTGCCGGCGTCGTACGTCGCCTCCCAGGGGACCGCGCTGGGCCGACGGGGGCGCGTCCACGTCGAGACCGCCGACGACGGCACGATCTGGGTCGGCGGCGAGACACGCACGACCGTCCTCGGCACCGTCGCGCTCTGACAACTAGGCTCACCACGTGCGCCAGTACTTCGACCTCCTCCAGCGGATCCTCGACGAGGGCGTGGAGAAGGGCGACCGCACCGGCACGGGGACGCTGTCGGTCTTCGGCCACCAGATGCGGTTCGACCTCTCCGCGGGCTTCCCCCTCGTGACGACCAAGAAGATCCACACCCGTTCCGTCTTCGGCGAGCTGCTGTGGTTCCTGCGCGGCGACACCAACGTGCGCTGGCTGCAGGAGCGCGGCATCACGATCTGGGACGAGTGGGCTGACGAGAACGGTGACCTCGGACCGGTCTACGGCGCGCAGTGGCGCTCCTGGCCGTCGCCCGACGGGCGTCACATCGACCAGCTCCAGCAGGTGATCGAGCAGATCCGTGCCGATCCCGACAGCAGGCGTCACATCGTCACGGCCTGGAACCCGGTGGACATCCCGGAGATGGCGCTGGCACCGTGCCACAGCCTGTTCCAGTTCTATGTCGCGGACGGCAAGCTGTCCTGCCAGCTCTATCAGCGCTCGGGCGACGTCTTCCTCGGTGTGCCGTTCAACATCGCGTCCTACGCCCTGCTGACCCACATGGTCGCCCAGGTCTGCGACCTCGAGCCCGGTGACTTCGTCCACACCCTCGGCGACGCGCACCTCTATCTCAACCACCTCGACCAGGCCCGTCTCCAGCTGACCCGCGAGCCGCGGGCGCTGCCGACGCTGCTACTCAACCCCGAGGTGCGGGAGATCGACGCGTTCGACCTCGGCGACATCGGCCTCGAGGGCTATGACCCGCACCCGGCGATCAAGGCCCCCATTGCTGTCTGAGGCGCCCGCCGAGCAGCTCGCCGCCCTCGGCAAGAGGATCATCCTGGTCGCCGCCGTGGCCGAGAACGGTGTCATCGGCGACGGTCCCGACATCCCGTGGCGGATCCCGGGGGAGCAGGCGGAGTTCAAGGCGCTGACGATGGGCCACACCCTGCTGATGGGTCGGACGACGTTCGACTCGATCGGCCGACCGCTCCCGGGGCGCACCACCATCGTCCTGACCCGGGACCCGTCGTGGCACTACGGCGACGGACCGGACGACGGCCCCCTCGTGCTCGTGGCGAACGACCTCGACTCCGCGCTCAGCCTCGCCGCCGGCACCGCCGGCGACCTCATGGTGGTCGGTGGCGCCCAGGTCTACGAGGCGATCCTCGCGTACGCCGACGAGCAGGTGCTCACCCGGGTGCGCCTGGCGCCGGCGGGCGATGTGCGATATCCACCTTTCGACCCGGAGGGCTGGCAGGAGACCCGCCGGGAGCGGCATGAGCTCTACGACCGGGTCTTCCTGAGGCGAAAGGACCGCTGATGACCACCGAGCCGACGCAGGCAGCACCCGACGGGAAGATTGGACCCGACCGGGTCGTGCAGGTCCCCGTCCCGGGTGGCCAGCTCACCGTCGCCGTCCGCGACGTCGCCGACCCCGACGCGCCGACGGTCCTGCTGATCCACGGCATCACCGCGTCCCACCACGCGTGGGACCTCGTGGCCGACCGGCTCCCCGGCGTACGCCTGGTGGCGCCCGACCTGCGTGGTCGCGGTCGCAGCAACGAGGTCACCGGCGAGGTCGGCATGGCGCGCCACGCCGACGACATGGCGGCGGTGCTGGACGCGCTGGGCGTCGCGCGGGCGACGGTCGTCGGCCACTCCATGGGCGGGTTCGTCGCGGTCGTGCTCGCCCACCGCCACCCCGAGCGGGTCTCGCGGCTGGTGCTCGTCGACGGTGGGCTGCCCTTCGAGCTGCCGCCCGGTGTTCCGGTCGAGGAGGTCATCAAGGTCGTGCTCGGCCCGACCGCGGCGCGGCTCGCCATGCGGTTCGCCTCGGTCGAGGACTACTTCGACTTCTGGCGCCGGCACCCGGCGTTCCTCGACGTCGCGTGGTCGGACTACCTCGCCGGCTACTTCGCCTATGACCTGGTGGGCGAGGCGCCCGAGCTGCGCCCGGCCGCGTCGTACGACGTCGCCGCCGGTGACAACGTCGACCTGCTGACGGGCGAGGTGGTGCCGGCCGCGGTGGCCGCGCTGGCACAGCCCACCTGCTTCATCACCGTGCCGCTCGGGCTGCAGGCCGAGCCGCCGGGTCTCTACCGTGCCGAGCGGGTGCCCGAGCTGCTCGCTGCGCTGCCGCTGACCGTGCCGCACCGCCGGCTCGAGCAGTTCAACCACTACACCGTGATCATGACCCCCGAGGGCGCCGACGCGGTCGCCGCGATCATCCGGGACCACCTGGCCGCCTGAGGGCCCTCGTCGGCGTGGTCCCGAGCCGTGCCTCGGGGCGGGGCTTCCGCCGGGCGAAGGGGCGGTGACCGTGCGCTCGGCGCGCTCGCTAGTCTCACCAGACATGGAGCTGCGCATCTTCACCGAGCCCCAGCAGGGGGCCTCCTACGACGACCTGCTGGCGGTCGCGACGACCGCTGAGGAGCTGGGCTTCGGGGCGTTCTTCCGTTCCGATCACTACCTCAAGATGGGCGACGTCAGCGGTCAGCCGGGGCCCAGCGACGCCTGGACGACGCTGGCCGGCCTGGCCCGCGACACGAGCACGATCCGGCTCGGCACGCTGGTGACGAGCGCGACGTTCCGCTATCCGGGGCCGCTCGCGGTCACCGTCGCCGGCGTGGACCAGATGTCGGGCGGCCGGGTCGACCTCGGCCTCGGCGCCGGCTGGTTCGAGGCGGAGCATGACGCCTACGCGATCCCGTTCCCCTCGACGAAGGAGCGGTTCGACCGGCTGGAGGAGCAGCTGGAGATCATCACCGGCCTCTGGGCGACGGCCGCGGGAGCGACCTTCGACTTCGACGGCGCGCACTACCGGGTCGCCGACAGCCCGGGCCTGCCGAAGCCGGTCCAGCGCGGCGGCCACCGCGGTGGCGTCCCCGTCGTCATCGGCGGTCACGGCAAGAAGCGCACGCCGTACCTCGCGGCGACGTACGCCGACGAGTTCAACGTGCCGTTCGCGTCCGTCGACGACACGGCCGCCCAGTTCCGCCGGGTCGAGGCCGCGGTGGAGAAGGCCGGACGCTCCGCCGGCTCGATGACCTACTCGGCGGCCCAGGTCCTCTGCCTCGGTGCCGACGAGGCCGAGGTCGAGCGTCGTGCCGCGGCGATCGGGCGCGAGAAGGCCGAGCTGCGTGAGAACGGTCTCGCCGGCACGCCGGACGAGGTGATCGCCAAGATCAAGCGCTTCGAGGCGGCGGGCGCGAGCCGGCTCTACCTGCAGGTGCTCGACCTCGGCGACCTCGACCATCTCCGGCTGGTGGCCAGCGAGGTCATGCCTGCGGTCTGAGCGGCCGCTGCAGGGCGATAGGCTGGGACCATGACGCTCGCGACCCCGTTCGGCACCGTCCTGACCGCCATGGTCACGCCCTTCAAGGAGGACGGATCGGTCGATCTGGAGGCGGTGCAGAAGGTTGCGAAGCACCTCGTCGACCACGGTCACGACGGTGTCGTCGTCTCGGGCACGACGGGGGAGTCGGCGACGACGACCGTCGCCGAGGACGCCGAGACCCTGGCCGCGGTGAAGGACGCCGTCGGCGGCCGCGCGAAGGTCGTCGCGGGTGTCGGCACCAACGACACCCGCACGACGCTCGACCTCGCCCGGCAGGCCGAGAAGGTCGGTGTCGACGGTCTCCTGCTCGTCACGCCCTACTACAGCAAGCCCGGCCAGCGCGGAATCCTCGAGCACTTCCGCCAGGTCACGTCGGCGACCGACGTCCCCGTGATGCTCTACGACGTCCCGGGCCGCACCGGGTCGGCGATCGGCTGGGACGTCTACCGCGAGGCGATCGGCTTCGACACCGTCGTCGCCGTGAAGGAGGCCGCGGGCGACCTCGCGCGCGGCGTACGCCTGCTCGACCTCGGCTATGCCGTCTACTCCGGCGACGACGCGCTCAACCTCGCCTGGCTCGCCCACGGCGCGAGCGGCTTCGTCTCGGTCGCCGGCCATGTCGCGGGCGACCTGCTGCGGGCCATGCACGACCAGTTCACCGGCGGCGACGTGGTCGCCGCCCGCCAGACGTATGCGCGGATGCTCCCCGCGATCGACGCCATCATGGGCGTCCCCAACTACGGAGCGACCACTGCCAAGGCGGCTCTCGAGCTCGTCGGCGTCCTCGACAACCGCACGGTCCGCTCCCCGCTGGTGGCGCTGGACGACGTGGAGGTCGGGGCGCTCCGAGCGGGCCTGGAGGCCGCCGGCCTGATCTAGACAGGACCTCCATGTCCCATCCCCACCCCGAGCTCTCCGCCCCCGGCGAGCTCGCCGAGGGCGGCCTGCGGGTGACCCCGCTCGGCGGTCTCGGCGAGGTCGGCCGCAACATGACCGTCTTCGAGTACGCCGGCCGGCTCCTCGTCGTCGACTGCGGTGTGCTCTTCCCCGAGGACCAGCAGCCCGGCGTCGACCTGATCCTGCCCGACTTCGGGCCGATCCGGGACCGCCTCGACGCCATCGAGGCGCTCGTGCTGACGCACGGCCACGAGGACCACATCGGCGCGGCGCCGTACCTCCTGCGCGAACGCCGCGACATCCCGCTCGTCGGCTCCAAGCTCACCCTGGCGCTGATGGGGTCCAAGCTCCGCGAGCACCGCCTGCGCGAGACGGTCCAGCACGTCGTCAAGGAGGGCGACCGGATCGCCTTCGGCCCGTTCGACCTCGAGTTCGTCGCGGTCAACCACTCGATCCCGGACGCGCTCGCCGTCGCCATCCGTACGCCGGCCGGCATGGTGCTCCACACCGGCGACTTCAAGATGGACCAGCTGCCGCTGGACGGACGGATCACGGACCTGCGGTCCTTCGCCAGACTCGGTGAGGAGGGCGTGGACCTCTTCCTCACCGACTCGACGAACGCCGAGGTGCCGGGCTTCACGACGGCGGAGAAGAAGATCACCCCGGCGATCGAGCAGGTCTTCCGCGAGTCCGAGCAGCGGATCATCGTGGCCTGCTTCGCGTCCCACGTCCACCGGGTCCAGCAGATCCTCGACTCGGCGGTGAAGCACGGCCGCAAGGTCGGCTACGTCGGCCGGTCGATGGTCCGCAACATGCAGATCGCCTCCGAGCTCGGCTACCTCCACGTCCCCGAGGGCGTGATCGTCGACGCCAAGGAGCTCGCCGACCTGCCGCCCGAGAAGCAGGTCCTGGTCTCCACCGGGTCGCAGGGTGAGCCGATGTCGGCACTCTCGCGGATCGCCAACGGCACCCACAACTTCGTCCAGATCGCGCCCGGCGACACGGTCCTGCTCGCCTCGTCGCTCATCCCCGGCAACGAGAACGCCGTCTACCGCGTCATCAACGGCCTCGCCCGGCTGGGCGCCCACGTCGTCCACAAGGGCAACGCGCTCGTCCACGTCTCCGGGCACGCCTCGGCGGGCGAGCTGCTCTACTGCTACAACATCGTCCGCCCGCGCAACGTCATGCCGGTCCACGGGGAGATCCGCCACCTGCTGGCCAACGGCGACCTCGCCCGAGCGGTCGGGATCGACAACGTCGTGATCGCCGAGGACGGCGTCGTCGTCGACCTCGTCGACGGTGTCGCGAAGGTGGCCGGCAAGGTCGAGTGCGGCTACGTCTTCGTCGACGGAACCTCGGTCGGCGACATCACCGAGAGCGAGCTCAAGGACCGCCGCATCCTCGGCGACGAGGGCTTCGTCTCGATCATCGTGGTCGTCGACTCCGTCTCCGGGAAGGTCTCCTCCGGGCCCGAGATCCACGCTCGCGGCAACGCCTGGGCCGAGGACGCCTTCGACGAGATCAAGCAGCCCATCGTCGACGCGGTCAACCGGGCGGTCAGCGAGGGGGCGACCGACACCTACCAGCTGCAGCAGGCCGCCCGTCGTACCTTCGGCCGCTGGGTCTCCGACACCCACCGTCGCCGCCCCATGATCATCCCCGTCGTCATCGAGGCCTGACGCCGAGCCGGCGGAGTCTCGACGGCCGGGGCGCCGGCTGTCGAGGCCCCCGTCCGCCGCGTGACGACACGCACCACTGTGGTCCCTGTGACTGGTGTGACGATCAAATAGGGTGGTCGCATGGCGACCCGTACGTCTTCCCCGCCGGGGTCGCGGAGCACGAGCACGTCCTCAGGATCCTCGAGCACCCGCCCCCGGAGTACGTCCACGACCAAGCGAGCGACGGCCACGACCCGTGCCCGCGCCAAGGCCGCGCCCTCGCGAGGGGGCAGCAGTCGCGGCAAGAGCACGGCTCGACGGCAGCCGCCGCGCGCCGTACGCAACGGGCCCGGCCCACTCGCGCGGCTCTTCGAAGCCCTGCTGCGCGCGGTCGCGACGGTCTGGATGGGGATCGCGCACGGCGTCGGCTCGGTGGCTCGCGCCATCGGGCATGGCGCCCGTGACCTCGACCCCGAGCACCGCCGTGACGGCGTGGGCCTCTTCATCGTCGCCCTGGCCGTCGTCAGCGCCGCCGGCGTGTGGTTCCAGCTCGGCGGTCAGTTCTTCGACGTCGTCCGGACGATCGTGAGCGGGGTCGTCGGCAAGGTCGGCTGGCTCGTGCCCCTCGCGCTGGTCTTCACCGGCGCCCGGATCATGCGCGACCCCGTCAACAACGGACCGGTCGGCCGGCAGGTCATCGGGTGGACCGCCTTCGCCATGGGCGTCCTCGGCATCGTGCAGATCGCCAACGGCAATCCGCAGCCGGTCGACGGCAACTCCGAGCCGCTGCAGAGCGCCGGTGGGGCCGTGGGGTACGTCGTCGCCAGCCTGCTCCTCGACCTCCTGCGCAGCAACGCGGTCGTCGTCGCGCTGCTCCTGCTGCTCTCCTTCTTCGGGGTGCTGGTCATCACCGGCACACCGCTCTACCAGGTGCCGACCCGGCTGGCGGAGATCCGCGACCGGGCGCTGGGCCGCGAGCACGACGACGAGGAGGACGACGAGCACGACGACACCTCGCCGATCCGCCGCCGTCGCAGCACCAAGCTCTTCGCCGACGACGACACCGGCGAGCTCGGCGCGCCGGCCTACGACACCCCGGTGCTCGAGGACCGCGAGGTGAAGAAGCGTCGCAAGAAGAAGGACGCGCTCGACGTCGCCCTCGACATGACCGGCGAGCAGACCGGCCCGCTCGACCCGGCGGATCTCGCCGACGCCCCCGCACCCGCCGCGGCGAGTCAGTCCGAGGACACCAAGCCGCGGCTCGCGCGGCCGGCGGCCGGGGTACCCGCCAAGGAGGAGAAGGCCGAGCTCGAGCCGCCGCCGCACAGCGAGCTGCCACCGCGTGTCGAGCAGCTCATGCTCGCCGGCGACGTCACCTACACGCTGCCGGCCAGCGACGTGCTCAAGCCGGGCTCGCCCCACAAGGCGCGCTCGAAGGCGAGCGACGACGTCGTCAGCCGGCTCACCCAGGTGCTCGAGGAGTTCAACATCGACGCCCAGGTCACGGGCTACACCCGTGGCCCGACGGTCACGCGCTACGAGGTCGAGCTGGGCCCCGGCGTCAAGGTCGAGAAGATCACCAACATCCAGAAGAACATCGCCTATGCGGTGGCCTCCGCCGATGTCCGGATCCTCAGCCCCATTCCCGGCAAGTCCGCGGTGGGTGTGGAGATCCCGAACACCGACAAGGAGATCGTCTCCCTCGGGGACGTGCTGCGGTCCAACACCGCCCGCAGCGACCACCACCCGATGGTCGCCGGGCTCGGCAAGGACGTCGAGGGCGGCTTCGTCGTCGCCAACATGGCGAAGATGCCGCACCTGCTGGTCGCGGGTGCGACCGGCTCCGGCAAGTCGTCGTTCATCAACTCGCTGATCACCTCGATCCTCATGCGGGCCACGCCCGACGAGGTCCGCATGATCATGGTCGACCCCAAGCGGGTGGAGCTGAACGCCTACGAGGGCGTCCCGCACCTCATCACGCCGATCATCACGAACCCGAAGAAGGCCGCCGAGGCCCTCGCCTGGGTCGTGCGCGAGATGGACATGAGGTACGACGACCTGGCCAACTTCGGCTTCCGTCACATCGACGACTTCAACAAGGCCGTACGTGCGGGCAAGGTCGAGCTGCCGGCGGGCAGCGAGCGGGAGCTCTCGCCGTACCCCTACCTGCTGGTGATCGTCGACGAGCTCGCCGACCTGATGATGGTGGCGCCGCGCGACGTCGAGGACTCGGTCGTCCGCATCACCCAGCTGGCGCGTGCGGCCGGCATCCACCTCGTGCTGGCGACGCAGCGGCCGTCGGTCGACGTCGTCACCGGTCTGATCAAGGCCAACGTGCCGTCGCGGCTCGCGTTCGCGACCTCCTCGCTGGGCGACTCGCGCGTCATCCTCGACCAGCCGGGTGCGGAGAAGCTGGTCGGCCAGGGTGACGGGCTGTTCCTGCCGATGGGCTCCTCGAAGCCGATCCGTGTCCAGGGCTCGTGGGTCTCGGAGGCCGAGATCCACCAGGTCGTCACTGCCTGCAAGGGGCAGTTGGAGCCGTCGTACCGCGAGGACGTCACGGCGCCTGCGGCGTCGAAGAAGCAGCTCGACGACGACATCGGCGACGACCTCGACCTGGTCATCCAGGCGATCGAGCAGGTCGTCACCACGCAGTTCGGCTCGACCTCGATGCTGCAGCGCAAGCTCCGCGTCGGGTTCGCCAAGGCCGGCCGCCTCATGGACATCATGGAGAGTCGAGGCATCGTCGGTCCCTCCGAGGGCTCCAAGGCCCGCGACGTGCTCGTCAAGCCCGACGAGCTCGACAGCGTCATCGCGACACTCCAGGGGGAGATGTGACCGGCATGGACAGCGGGACGGACCCGCGGACGGAGAGCGCGCTCGACCGCCGGGTCGAGGGCGAGATCGACACCGTCGAGGTGCGTCGCAACACCCGGCTCGCCACCGCGGTCGCGGTGGCGGCCCTGCTCACCGCCGTGGCGTTCTGGCTGCGCGGGGGCGCGGCGGGTCTCGTCGTCGGCGTCGTCATGCTCGTGATCGCCGGCTTCCACGCCTGGACCGCGTACGACGGCCGAACGCCGCTCATGCTGCTCGACGAGCAGGGCGTTCGGATCCGGTTCGGGCGCGCGTGGCGTGGCATCCCGTGGTCGGGCGTCGAGGAGGTCGAACACCTCCCGCGTCCGCGCCCGTGGTGGCAGTCGTGGCGTGACGGCCGGCTCGCCGTACTCCTGACGGACGAGGAAGAGGCGGTCGCTGAGCTCCCGAGCCGCGCTCAGCGGCATGCGCGGCTCACTCAGCGGTTGTACGGCGTCCCGTTCGCGGTCCCGCTCGGGATCGGCACGCGCGTGCTGGGTGCGCGGGGAGACCTGACCGGTGCGGTCGCCGAGCTGGCGGGCGAGTCGGTGCCGGTGGTCGAGATCGACCCGACGCTCGCGGCCGCCGAGCTCGCCACGGAGCCCGACACGGAGCCCGACACGGACGCCGAGGCCGCTGCCGAGCCGCATGGCCCGGACGCCGAACCGGGGGAGTCCCCGCTCGTCGAGGACGAGACGCCGCTCCCGACCCAGCCGTACGCCGTCGTGGCGCGCGCCGAGGCGGACGCCGCCGGTCCGACGCCGGACGCGACCACGCAGCCGGCGCGTCAGAGCACCGTCCCGCAGGTCGAGCGCCCGGTGGCGGCCAGCCCGACGCCGAGCCCGCTGCGCGAGCCGACGGTGGCGGTCCGGACGGACCTGCGCTGGCAACCCGAGGAGCAGCCGGCGCTGCACGGGGCGAACGCGCTCCGCCTGGACCCCTCCGAGCGTGAGACCGACGGCGACGCGGCCGAGGCGACGGAGCTGATCGCCGTCCTCCCGGAGGGCGTCACGCCGATCGCGAAGCCGGGCGAGCCGGTGCCGCCCTTGGAGTTCGACGACCTCGAGGCCGAGAGCGTGCCCGATCCGGTCATCGGGCCGGAGCTGGCGGCCGCGCGCACCCGCCTCGGCCTCTCGGTCGAGACCCTGGCCGAGCGCACCCGCATCCGGCCCCACGTGATCGAGTCGATCGAGGTCGACGACTTCGGCCCGTGCGGCGGCGACTTCTACGCCCGCGGCCACCTGCGCACCCTCGCCCGGGTGCTCGGTGTCGACGTGGCGCCCCTGCTGGCGTCGTACGACGAGCGGTACGCCGACGGCCCGGTCGACCCGCGCACGGTGTTCGAGGCCGAGCTGGCGTCGGGCCCGACCAGCACACTGCGCCGGATGCGCGGCGGTCCCAACTGGTCGGTGCTGGTCGCCGCGGTGATGGCCGTCGTGCTGGTGTGGTCGGTCGCGCGGCTCGTGATGGACGGCTCCCACCACCCGCAGAGCAACGCGATCAGCCTGGACAGCGGCTCGGCCGGCACGCGGAACCCGTACGGCAAGACCGCGGCCCCCGTTCCGGTGACGCTCACCGCCGTCGGAGGCGGTGCGCACGTCGTCGTACGCGACGCGAACGGGCAGGTCGTCTTCACCGGCGACCTGGCGTTCAGCGAGAGCCGGACGCTGAAGGCGTCCCCGCCGCTGCGGGTCCAGACCTCCGACGGCTCCTTGCGCGTCTCCGTCGCGGGCGGGCCGACGAAGGCGCTCGGCAAGACCGGGGAGCCCGCGCAGAAGACCTACACGGTCAACTGACCCGCGCACCGGCCAGTGGCCGCGCGCGTCGGTGCACCTGGACGCCGACGCGCG